>CAZQGA010000178.1:0-5440 GCA_964592735.1 uncultured Chromatiaceae bacterium
AGCCTTGGCGTAGTCCAGCGAATTGCGGTACTGGAGTCATCGTGAAACAAAAAAAACCCCGCTGGGTAGCGGGGTCTTTACACGGGTTATTGTTGTTGTCGCGAATCCGGTTTCTGTTTCAGCGGCGCCGTGGTGGTTCTTGTTGTTTTTCTTGTCGTGCGCTGCTTCTACTTCTGCTTCTTGTTTTTCTTCTTCTTCTACGCGTCTTCTGGCTTCGATGTCTGTTTTCAGATGTCGAACACTGCTACCGCTGGTAGAAACCTTTTTTGTGCGCGGCAGTAATAAGGCAAGACCTGTGCCATGACCATGAAAGAACCGGAAAAACAGGGTGTTGTCTTTTTCCGGGCAGCAATTGCAGATGGTGAGGCTATGAGTCTGTAAGGAATGCCGACGCCAGCAACCCGGGCCAGGATCTGGACCAGTCCGGCTGGTTTATGCCGAAGAGCTTGAATTCACTGCTGAATTCCCTGTTTATACAGGCTTGTCTGTCATCCGGCCCGGCGGGTGCAGCGATGCACCCGCCGGCTTATCGGCGATTTTTGCCCCGTTTTGGCGTTACGGGCTGCGATGCAGGTGTAAATTTTTCCAACGCCGAGGAGGCGGTGCTCTCTGGTACCAAGGCCGACATCGGCCGTGCAATCCCGTCGATCATGACCACCTCGATGCGCAGCAACTGCTCGAGGCTCGCCAGGGGATCACCGTCGATCACCAGGAGGTCAGCCCGCCGGCCTGGCGCGAGATGGCCGATCTCCTCTTGCAGGCCGAGTGACCTGGCTGCGTTTTCCGTGGCGGCACGAAGCACGGTAGCGGTGGGCAGGCCTGCCCCGGCCATGAGTCGCAGTTCCGCATGGAGGCCAAGTCCATAGGGTACGCTTGGAGCCCCACTGGCAGCGGCCAGCCGGCCGCCGCCGGCGGCGAAGCGGCTGAGCAGCCGCTGCCGGTCGCGCAGCCAGGCCCTCTGCTGCGGACCCTCGCGGGTCATGATCAGACGTCCGTTCTCCGCCGTTGCGCGCCGCTCCTCGGGGCTGAGCAGTGCCATGAACTGGGGAGCACCGAGCAATCCGGGCTGGTCATCCATCAACACCGGCAGGCCCCGGGTCGCAAGGCCTGGGACCAGGGTGATGCCGGACTGGAGCATGACGTCCATGGCGTCCTGGTAGGGCGTCAGTGCAGCCGGAAAAGTTTCATCCGCCGGCCGCCGGCCGCCAGGCTGCAGGGGGCTGATTGTGGTGACGAGACCGGAACCGGCGGCGAGCCAGTGCGATGACCAGAGCGGCTGGCCCGGCGGCAGCAGCGGTGCAACCGCATCGGGCTGCACGGCCAACGCCGGGCAGAGCCGCAGTGCGCCACTCGCGTCACCAGCAGCGATGGATGCCGGCTGGCCGTTGGGACACCACTCGGGGCTGTTCAGCAGACGCGGGCCGGCGGCGTGGGCCTGCCAGCGCTCACTCACTTCCCGCAATGGCGTGTCAGCTGCTGCGAGCACCTGGGCCGTGGTGACGCCGAATGCGAGCAGCGTGCGCCCGAGGCGTTCGCCCGCGCTGTCGTCCAGCCTGAGCCCGAGGTCGATGAGACCGGGCATCACGGTTTTGTTGCGCGCGTCGATGATGGTGGCGCCTTCCTGTGCCGTACCCGGCCAGGGCTCCACGGCGACGATGCGGTTGCCATCGATCACCAGTTGCTGGTCGTAGCGGTAAGTGTCGCTGCTGCCATCGAAGAGACGCCCGGCGCGGATCACGGTGCGTCCACTGCCCTGTGCGGGTCGCCAGCTCAGGGAGATCGGGATGCGCTGCATCGTGCTGCCAGTGGCAATGGATCCCAGGCCCTGCGCATCGATGAACAGCAGGTCCCGCCCATTGGCCGCCCAGCGCACCAGTTGTACGGGCCCTTCATGGCCCGCCTGCCAGTCGGCTCCCGCCAGGCCGTTGTCGAGGACCGGCAGCACCCGGATGCCGGCGGCGGCGGCGATGGCGAGCGACTTGCCATCGGGCGACCAGGCGACCTCGCCCTGCCCACGTGCAGCGACCGGGGCAGGCAGTACGACCCGGCGCAGACCCGCGCCCGGCGTGGGCGTGAACAGCAGCAGACGCCGGATGCCACCATCGTCCTGCACCAGAGCGACCTGGCTGTCGTCCGTGGACCAGGCGGGTGTGCCCGGTGCGATGAGGCCTGCGGCGATCTGCTGGCTGGTGCCGCCGGCAACGGTGAGCAGCTTCAGGTGCTGCTGGCTGCTGCCGGGCTCTCCGGCGAGGTAGGCGATGCGGCTGGCACTGGTGTCCAGTGCCGGGTGGCTGGCGCCGCCCGGTTCGGCCGTAAGCTCGCGGGCCGTGCCGGTCACCAGATCCCGCAGCCAGATCTGTGGGCTGCCGCTGCGGTCGGAAGCGTAGGCGAGCCAGCGGCCGTCACGACTGGTGGCGGGATCCCGATCGACAAAGGCATCCTGCGTAATTGCGCGGACCAGGTTGCCGGCCGCATCGAGTTCCCAGAGATCGCCGAGTGCTGCAACGACCAGGTTTCCGTTGGGCAGCGGAGCCATGCCGGCGAGGCCGCGTACAGGCTGGTTTTCGGGGGCGTCAGGCAGGCGGCGGGCAGCGGGTTCGGGTGCAGCCCGGAGTTCAAAAGTCGCCCGGAAGGGCAGTTCGGCAGCACCATCCAGTTTGCCGAAATCGCGCTGGCGCAATTGACCATCGGCGGCGTAGAGGAAGCGGCTGCGGTCGAGCCAGGCCACGCGACTGTTGAAGGCGTTCTCCCCGCGGACCAGTGGCTTCGTCACCGGCGGGGCGGAGAGGATCACCATGTTGAGACGCCCGCCCTGGGGCCCGAGGCTCACGTAGCTGATCACGTTGCCATCCGGTCGCCATGCCGGCGCACGCAGGCGCTGGCTGCTGTTGGCCAGTACGCGATGCGGCTGCGTGGGCGTGCGCAGGACCAGGCTGCTGCGGCCGGCGTCTTCGCTGATGTAGGCGAGACCGTCGCCCACCGGATCCCAGGCGGGATCGAGTTCATTGCCGCGATCGAAACTGAGCTGGATGAGGGCGCCGCTGTCGCGCTGGAGCAGCCAGATGCTGAAGTCTCCACCACGATTGGAGGCCAGCGCCAGGCGTTGGCCATCCGGTGACCAGGCCGGCGCCAGGTGATGCCAGGGACCGCTGGTCAGTGGTTGTGGTTCGCTGCCGTCAGCCCTCGCAACGACCAGCTGAAAATGCCCGTCGTGCAGGGCTTCCCAGGCCAGCATGCTGCCGTCAGGGGAGAAAACGGGGCGACGTGCAAACTCTCCGGCAGGCGTGATTGGCAGGGCGGTACCGCCATCTGACGGCAGGCGCCAGAGCCGGCCGGCGAGACCGATGATGTGCTCACCGCCCGGTGCGACCGTCACGCTGAGGTCGGTGCCCTGGCGAAGCTCCAGCGGACGGACCGACGGATCGGCTCCTGCCGGACCTGCCGTGAGCGCCAGTGCCACCAGGGCCGCGCTCATCCACGTCCGGTTTGCTGCACCTGCCACCATATCTGTCGCCTGTCGCCGCTGCCGACGGTCTCACCATGATCCGGCCGGCGCGGCGGAATTGTAGTGACCGTCGTCGCAGGCAGCCAGCGCCAGCTTGCGCCCGCCGTCGCCGGCCGGTAAAAACAGCGCCATCGCCCCTGCGGCCTGGTAGCCATGACCCTCGATCAATTGCGTGCGCGCCTCGGTGCCATCGATCGCCAGATCATCGACCTCGTTGCCGAGCGACAGATGTTGAGTCGCGAGATCGGTGCAGTGAAGCGGACCGAAGGGCGTGCGACACGGGATTTCCGCCGTGAGAAGCAAGTCATCGAAGCGGCCTGCGCGCGTGCTGCCGGCGTTGGCGTCGCCCCGCGGGTAGCCGAGGAACTCATGGGATTGCTGATCCGTTCCTCGCTGACCACGCAGGAACAGGCCCGGGTGCGCGCCGAGGGCACCGGCCAGGGTCAGCGCGCGCTGGTCATCGGCGGTCGCGGCAAGATGGGGCTGTGGTTTGCCGAGTTCCTGGACTCACAGGGGTTCGACGTCACCATTGCCGATCCGGCAGGCGCGGCGCCCGGCTACAAATACGCCGTGAGCTGGCAGGCACTGCCAAATGACTTTGCGGTGACCGTAGTAGCAACGCCGCTCAGCGCCACGGCTGGCATCCTCGATGCACTGGCCGACCGCCAGCACCAGGGGCTGATTTTCGACGTCGGTTCGCTGAAGGCGCCGCTGGCACCCGCATTGCGCCGCCTGGCAGCATGCGGGTGCCGTGTGGCGTCCGTGCACCCGATGTTTGGCCCGGATACGGCGCTCCTGTCCGGTCGTCATGTGCTGTTCATGGACGCCGGGCAGCCGGCAGCCGTGTGCGATGCACGCCAGCTCTTTGCCTCGACGATGGCGCAACAGATCGAGATGCCACTGGACGAACACGACCGGCTCATCGCCTATGTGCTCGGCCTGTCCCATGCGCTGAACATTGCGTTTTTCACGGCCCTGGCCGAGAGCGGGGAAACAGCGCCGCGCCTCGCGAAGCTGTCGAGCACGACTTTCGATGCCCAGCTCGACGTGGCAGCCCGGGTGGCGCGTGAGAATCCGCATCTGTACTTCGAGATCCAGAGCCTGAACCCCCAGGGCATCCATGCACTGGAGGATCTCGTGAAGGCCGTACAGCGGCTTGCCGATATCGTGCGCGCCGGTGACGAGCCGGCATTCGTCGAGCTGATGGAACAGGGGCGGCGCTACCTTGCCCAGCGCGCCTGAGCACTGCGCCGGCTGCTGCCGAGCAGGAACAGGAACAACGGTACGCCCACCAGTGCGGTGATGGCGCCTACGGGCAACTGGCGGGGCGCCAGTGCGGTGCGTGCCACGGTATCCGCGAGCACCAGCAGGGTGCCGCCGGCCAGTGCTGCTCCTGGCACGACGACGCGGTGGTCGGCGCCGGCTGCCAGCCGGACCAGATGCGGAACCACCAGGCCGACGAAACCAACCGTGCCGGCGGTCGTCACTGCCGTCGAGGTCAGCAGGGCGGAGAAAAAATAGATGCTGATGCGCATGCCCCGCACCGGCAGCCCGAGCAGGGCTGCCTGCTGGCCGCCTGCCGCAAGCACGTTGAGGGATCGGCCGAGGACAAAGCAGGCGAGCGTTCCGGCGCCAGCGATGAGCAGACAGGTGTAGGGGTTGTCGGCGAAGGCGAAGTCGCCCATCAGCCAGAACAGCGCCCCGCGCAGATTCCGCTCAGGTGCGATGGCCAGCAGCAGGCTCACGAGCGCGCTCCACCCGGCTGCCACGACCACGCCCGTGAGCAGCAGGCGCGTCGGCGCCCAATCCCCGCGGTGCGCCATCACGAATACCAGCAGGGTACTCGCCAGCGCGCCGGTGAACGCGCTCACATCGACAGCAGCGCCGGTGGCGCCGGCCAGCAGGGCGGTGAGGGCCAAAGCGGCTGCGCCACCC
>CAZQGA010000179.1:0-5343 GCA_964592735.1 uncultured Chromatiaceae bacterium
GCCCTGATGCTGACGGTCGGCGGGGTGCTTGCGGAGTTCGTCGGCTACGAGCATCCGGCCTGGCAGATGATCGGCATCGTGGCACTGGGTCCCATCTGGGTCTGGGTGGTGCACATGGTGCACGTGAAGGAGGGCACGAACTTCGGCCGGCTGCTGGCCAAGGGGGACTACTACTTCCGTGCCATCATGATCGTCGCACTCGTGGCCTCGGTGGCCTATCACTGGACCACCGGACCGCTGCGTCCCTATCCCTGGATCGCTGCCAAGCTGCTCATCTTTGCGTTCCTGATCTTCTGCGGCTTCATGATCCGCAAGAAGCTGCCACCATTCGTCGATGGATTCCGGATGATGGTTAGTGAGGGTGCCACGCCCGTCAGCGACAAAAAGATGTACGACGGCATCATGACCTGCCGGCCTTATGTCTGGGCGATCTGGGCTGGCGTTGCGCTGTCCGCATTCATCGGCGTGTGGAAGCCGGGCGCCTGATCGGGTTCAGCTGGGGACGGGACGGTTGCGGGTCAGCTGCCAGGCCAGCGCCACCAGCGATGCCGAGAGGGCGATCAGCCACGCCACGGGGCTGAAGGAGCCAGTGTAGGCCACGCCGGCGATGATGCTGAAGCTGCCGCTGACCCCGAGGGCCAGCGAACTCGAGAGGCCTGAGGCCGTCCCGGCGATGTCAGGCCGATGATTGACGGTGCCGGCCGTGACCAGGGGCGCCTGCAGGCCGGCAATCAACATCAACACGGCCATGGGCAGCAGCAAGCCCGCAAGAGTCACGCCGAAGATGCTGGCTGCCAGCGCCAGCGCAAGGCCGGCGCCTGCCCCCACGAGGCTCGTCCAGCGCAGGATACGCAGCGCACCGAGTCTGCGGCTCAGCCGCCATGCCAGTGCGGCACCGCCGATGTAGAGTGATCCCATGGCGCCCCAGATCAGGCCGAATGCCTGCTGGGCAAGGCCCAGGTGTTCCTGGAACACGATGGCACCCACGGCCAGGAACGCGAAGAAGCAACCCTGGGTGAAGGCATACATGAGTGTGTAGCCCATGAATACACCAGACCCCAGCAACTGCCGGTAGCTGGTGAGCCAGCCGGCGGTGGGCTGGGTGGCGAGGGCAATGCCGCTGCGCGTCTCCTCGAGGTGCATGCCCAGCGCTACCGTAATCCCGAAGCCCAGCAGGGCACTGGCCATGAAGACGGCCGGAGGGCCTGCCCAGGCGCCGAGCAGGCCGCCAATCACCGGACCCAGGACGGGCGCAATGCCCATCGCGGCCCCGATCCAGGCGAGGGCCTGCACGGCGCCAAGCGCATCATGGGTGTCCCGTACGATGGCCCGCGAGCCGACGGTGCCGACACTGACGCCGAGTGCCTGGAAAACGCGCAGGACGAGCAACACGGAAAAATTCGTGCTGAGCATGCACCCCAGGCTGGCCAGCGTGAACAGGCTGAAGCCAGCCAGCATCACCGGCCGGCGACCCACGCGGTCGGACAGGGCGCCGGCCAGCGGTTGACCAACCCCAAGCCCGAACAGGTAGGTGGCAATCAGGTACTGGGCCTGCCCGTGGCCCACGTGGAAATAGCCGGCTACGGCCGCCAGCGTTGGTACGACCACGATCATGCCGAACGGCGAAAGCGAGCTCGCCAGAGCGAGCAGCGCCAGCGACGGTCGCGATGCCGCGACCTCGCGCAATTCAGGCCAGCCGTTGTTCGAGGGCAGGAATGATCTGGAAAAGGTCGCCCACGAGACCGATGTCGGCAACCTGGAAGATCGGCGCCTCGGGATCCTTGTTCACGGCGACGATCAACCCGGCGTCCTTGATGCCGGTCAGGTGCTGGATTGCACCGGAGATGCCAAAGGCCATGTAGAGCTCCGGCGAGATGATCTTGCCGGTCTGGCCAACCTGCATCTCGTTGGGTACGTAGCCCGCATCCACGGCGGCACGCGAGGCACCGACGGCAGCGCCGGTCTTGTCGGCCAGGCGGTACAGGATGGCGAAGTTGGCCTCGCTCCCGACGCCACGGCCACCCGAGATAACGATGCGGGCCGTCTGCAGGTCAGGCCGGCTGCCACCGGCACCACCGCGCAGCTCCACGAAACGGGTATGGGAGGGAAGTTCCGCAGCCGGACTCGTCGCTTCGACCGGTGCCGAACCGCCGGTGCCTGCAGGCTTGAAGGACGCACTGCGGACGGTCGCCACCACCTGCACGCCTGCATCGGCCTCAACCGTGATGATGGCGTTGCCGGCATATACCGGGCGCTTGAACCGCCGGGGTCCCTCGACGCTCATCAGATCGCTCACCTGGCCGACGCCGAGCAGGGCAGCCACCCGTGGCATGAGGTCCTTGCCAAAGGTCGTGGAGGGGCCAAGCACATGGCTGTAACCGGAGGCGAGTGCAGCGATCTGGGGTGCCAGCAGCGCCGCCAGCGGCGCTGCATTTTCCGGTCGGTCAACCGTGAGCACCCGCCTCACCCCTTGCAGCGCCGCCGCCTGTGCGGCCGCCGCCGCGCAGTCCTGGCCGAGCAGGACGACGTCGGCTCCGGAGCCGTCGATCTGCAATGCACAGCTGACGCAGCGCGCCGTGCTCTGGTTCAGATGCCCGCCCGAATGTTCCGCAACAACGAGTACTTTCAACATGATTCAATCCAGTTCAGGTTCAGCAGGGCAGGGCGTTCAGTTGAAGAAGCCCTTCTCGCGGAGCGCAGCCAGCAGGGCGTCGACATCAGTCACCATCGCGCCCTTCTGGCGTGGCTCTGGTGCTTCCCAGGCTACCGTGCGCAACTGGTCCGGTGCGGCAACATCCAGGGCAGCCAGGGTCAGCGTCTCCAGCGGCTTCTTTTTCGCCTTCATGATGTCCGGCAGCTTGACGTAGCGCGGCTCATTGAGGCGCAGGTCGGTGGTCACCACCGCAGGCAGGTCGACACTGATGACCTCAAGGCCGGCATCGACCTCACGAGTCACGGTGGCGGTGTCGGGGCCGAGTTCCAGCTTCGAGGCGAAGGTCGCCTGCGGGCGCCCCCAGAGTGCCGCGAGCATCTGGCCCGTCTGGTTGCAGTCGTCATCGATGGCCTGCTTGCCGAGCAGGACCAGGCCGGGCTGCTCCCGCTCGATGAGCTTGAGGAAGGCCCGGGCAGCGGTGAGAGGTGCCACTTCCCCGCCGTGCTCCACGAGTATGGCGCGGTCGGCACCCATGGCGAGCCCGGTACGCAGCTGCTGCTGGGTGTCGGCCGGACCGATTGTCACCACCAGCACTTCACTGGCCGCACCGCGCTCACGGATGCGCAGCGCTTCCTCCAGGGCAATCTCGTCAAAGGGGTTGATGCTCATTTTCACCCCTTCGGTGACGACGCCGGAGTTGTCCGGCCTGAGACGGATGCGGACGTTGTAGTCAACGACCCGCTTGAGGCATACCATGATCTTCAGCAATTTCCGGGCTCCAGTGCGGGCCGCGGATGCGGACCCTGAACGTCGCCGTCCGGCGGCATACATGCCGGGTTGCGCAGGCGACAAAGGTGGTATTTTCATTGGGCTGCACAGTGGTTACAAGCACCGTGGGCCGCGGGAGCGGCAGATGGCCCGAAACCTGTTGATGACAAGCCTGTTGCCGGTCGACGCACTGGCACAGCCAGCGGCGGATCGCGTCATCGTCGACTGCCGCTTCGATCTTGCTGCACCCGAAGCCGGGGAGCAGGCCTATCGGCGCGGCCATATACCAGGTGCCTGGTATGCACATCTCGATCGCGATCTCTCCGGCCCGCTCACCCCGGCGAGCGGGAGACACCCCTTGCCAGATCCGACGGCGCTGGTTGCGCTGTTTTCCCGCTGGGGCATCGGCCGGGACACCCTCGTCGTCTGCCATGATGATGCCGGCGGTGCCTGTGCCGCCCGCCTGTGGTGGCTGCTGCGCTGGATGGGGCATCACCGGGTAGCCCTGCTGGATGGTGGACTACAGGCCTGGCAGGCCAGGAACCTGCCCTTGTCGACGGACATCCCCACTCCGGGCCGGCAGGCATTCATGGGCACGCCTGGCCGGATGCCGGTAATCGATGCAGAGGGAATTGCCCGCGGTTTGCGCGAGGGTTCGCTGGCACTGCTCGATGCGCGTGCGCGATCGCGCTATCTCGGGCAGGGTGAGAGCATCGATCCAGTGGCCGGACATGTGCCGGGTGCGCTGAGCACACCCTTTCAGGACAACCTGGTTGCAGGCGGCCATTTCCGCGACCCGGAGTCGCTGCGTATCGCGCTGGCCGGAAAGGTGGCCAGTGCGTCGCTGGTCGCGGTGATGTGCGGTTCTGGGGTGACAGCCTGCCATGTCATTTTTGCCCTGGAACGGGCTGGCCTCGGTACTGCGAGCCTCTACCCGGGCTCGTGGAGTGAATGGATCCGCGACCCGGTGAGGCCGGTTTCCACGGAGGCGGATGACCCTGCCGGGGGGCTGGGCACGTGAACCAGCGATACCGCCGGCTGCTGGCACCAGCCCTCGGGGTGCTTGGCGCCTGCGCCGGGGAGCAGGGCGCCGAGCGACCGGCACGGCCTTATGTCCGTGCTGGCGAGTTTGGTGAGGCAGCCTGTTTCCTGCACCGTACAATCCTGGACACCGAGCTCCTGGATGAGCGTAACCTGATCGTGTTCGCGCCGGGCCGTGCAGATCCGTACCATGTGCAGGTCAGCCCGGCGACAGCCGAACTCCGCCACCCGCTGACGCTGGCTTTCGCATCGCCCACGGCGCAGGTCTGCGGTCATGCGGGCGAAACCCTGCTGGCACGACGGGTGGACGGGAGTATCCAGCAGTTGCCGATACTGGGGGTGTACCGGCTGGACGAGGCGGCGCTGGCCGGCCTGCGCGATCGCTTCATGCCTGCGCCAGTGCGGCCAGCGACACAACCCCGGGCCGGGTCGGGGGCAAAAATCATGCGGGAGCCGGGGGCCGGGCCTCCATGCGGCCGCAGTAACCATTGATGGAAACCAAGGAAGGAAAAATGAGCAGCAGCATTCTGCAGCGTGACCACCGCTCCGTGCGCGGCACGATTCTCTACACGAGCAACAAGCCCGATCGCGTTGGCCAGGAGCGCGGACGTGAGTACTTCATGGTCAATACCCACAGTGACGGCCGTCGCACCTGCATTGCCCATTGCGAGATCGACGATCGTCCGAGCGTGATGCGCGACATCACCTACAGCCTTGATGAGAACTGGTATCCAACCGACTGTTTCGTGCGCATCGCGGTGAATGACCGCTTCATGGGCACAGGCTGGTTCCGCTTCGGACCGGACTTTGCCGAGTGCGAGACCTTCACCGCCATCGAGGGGCGTGTCACCCAGCGCATGGAGACCAGTGGTCGCCTCAAG
>CAZQGA010000180.1:0-5323 GCA_964592735.1 uncultured Chromatiaceae bacterium
CCAGGCACCAGCAGGCGTTGGCGTAGAGGGTTTGCAAGAGGAGCAGCGCGGCGACGTATCCGGACAGTTCATGGCCGAGGTAGGTGCCCATCAGCGGTTGCGCGAGGATGGTGTTGAGGACGTTGCCGCCCAGCTTGGCCGAGCCGGCGTCACCGATTACGCGGGCGTAGGACGCCGCCAGGAATGCCAGGCTGAGGAGCCAGGCCAGCAGCAGGCCATCAAGCTTTCTGGCAATGCGCATGCGCTTCATCGACTTCATCCCGTGACGGGGTGGTTGGGCCGCTGTCCAGGTTCCGTTGCATCTGATCTGCTTTCGGCGGTCTCCTGCGCCAGGAGAAGCCACGAAAAAGGAGGGGGGCTGACGCCCCCCTCCTCCGTAGCCCATCGCGAACAGGTTACCTCAACATCCTGAGGATCTGTCCTGTTCTGGCATCAGGCGCGGCATTCGGCCGGGGCGTACTTGTCGAGCAGGGTGCCATTGGCATCCGCACCACCGCTCATGACCGAGCCACCCGGAGTTGCGCTTGAATTAAGGGACCGGCACTTCCAGGCGATGCTGCCGTCCGCGCTCACGAAAGGCACGAGGGTCAGCGTTGCGCCGTTGATGTTGTCATGGGCACGCTGCGGTGCCGTGCTGCTGTAGGTGACGGTGATCACGCCGTTGGCAACCGCAAGTGAGCTCACGTAGTTGCCCGCCGTATCCGTGGCCGTAGCGCTCATGCCTGCTGCCGAACGGTTCAGCGGTGCGACGCCGGTGTTGGCGTACGACTCCGAAACGGCTGCCTTGGCCTGGGCGGCCAGCGTCAGGCCTTCGGACACCTGCGAGCGGATCGTGTAGTCCTGGTATGCCGGGATGGCGATGGCGGCGAGGATGCCGATGATGGCAACCACGATCATCAGTTCGATGAGCGTGAAACCCTTCTGGATCGTCTTCATGTGTGGATACTCCTGGTTCAAGTGCTTGCGGTCTGAATGGTCAAAAGCCATTTCGGTTGAGTTCATTGCAAGGGCCGTGCCAGTTGCCTGTGTCTCTGGCAAGTTATTGGTTTATCAATGGATTCCAGCGTATTAAGACAGTTTCTCCACGGCCATCGACATAATCCGGCAGATCCCGGTTTCCCGACCGGACGGCCAGCGTCAGAAAGTGACGTTTTTGGTCAGGTCCTGACGCCCGGATCTGCCAGCGCACTCAATCCATCCCGAGTTTCTGCATCCGGTAGCGCAGCGCCCGCAGCGTCAGGCCGAGCTGGCGGGCGGCGGCGGTCTTGTTGAAGCGGTTGGCTTCGAGCGCCTGCTGGATGGCGTCGCGCTGCACGGAGTCGATGCGCGTATCGAGCGCACTGGCATCTTCCGCCGGGCCCGCGCTACCCGCGCCTTCCTGGACCTGGATATCCGCCGCGGTGATGTCGCCACCCGCCGACAGCGCCATCGCCCGCTCGACGATGTTCTCGAGCTCGCGGATGTTGCCGGGGAAGGCGTAGCTGGCGAGCTTCGCGGCCGCGTCCGCGGCCAGTGCCGGCACCGGCAGGCCGAGCTCCCGCGCCTGGCGTTCCAGGAGGTGCCGCGTGAGGAGCAGGGCGTCGCCGCCGCGTTCGCGCAGCGGTGGCACGCGCAGCTCGATGACATTGATGCGGTAGAAGAGGTCCTCACGGAACTGGCCGGCGGCGACCAGCGCGCGCAGGTCCTTGTGTGTCGCGGAGAGGATGCGCACGTCCACCGGGATTTCCTGTGGCTGGCCGATCGGCCGGATCGTCTTTTCCTGGATGACGCGCAGCAGTTTCACCTGCATCGGCAGGGGCAGTTCGGCGATCTCGTCGAGGAACAGCGTGCCGCCTTCGGCGGACTGGAAGAGGCCCGGCTTGTCGGCGACCGCACCGGTGAACGAGCCCTTGCGGTGGCCGAAGAACTCGCTCTCCATCAGCTCGGAGGGAATGGCGCCGCAGTTCACCGGCACGAAAGGCCCGCCGGCCCGCGCGCCCTGCTCGTGGATCATGCGTGCCACGAGTTCCTTGCCGGTGCCGGATTCCCCGGTGATGTGCACCGGTGCCTGGCTGCGGGCGAGGCGCGTGATCATCTCGCGCAGCTTCTGCATGGGCATCGAATCCCCGAGCAGGCGCACCCGGCCGGGCGGGGCCTCGGCCGCCGGCCCCGACAGCTTGAGCGCGTTGGCGATGAGCTTGCGCAGGTTCGCGAGGTCGAGCGGCTTGGAGATGAAATCGAAGGCGCCGGATTTCAGTGCGCGCACCGCGGTTTCGACGTTGCCGTGGGCGGTGATGACGGCGACCGGCGTGCGCAGGCCGCAGGCCTGCATCCAGGCGACGAGGTCGAGGCCGTCGCCGTCGGGCAGGCGCATGTCGGTGAGGCAGAGCTGGAACTCCCCGCCGCGCAACTGCGCCTTGGCCGTGGCGATGTCGCCGCAGCTGCGGGTGTCGATGTCCATCCGCTGCAGGGTCAGCGCCAGCAGTTCGCGGATGTCCGGCTCGTCGTCCACCACCAGGGCGAGTGGCCGGCTCATGACTCGCTCCCCCAGCGTGCCGGGTCGGCGAAGACGATGCGGAACACGCTGCCGCCACCCTTGCGCGGCTCGTGGATGAGCGCCGCGCGATTGCACTCGCAGAGCTCACGGGAAATGAAGAGCCCGAGCCCGGTGCCGCCTGCCGTGCCGGTGGCGAAGGGCTCGAACACGCGGTCGGCGAGGGCCGGGTCGATGCCGGGGCCGCGGTCGGCGACTTCGAGGTAGGGGCGACGGTTGGTCGGCATGCGCCCCCAGGAGAGCTCCACGGCGATGCCGCCGGCCGCCTCGCTCGCGTATTTCACGGCGTTCTCGCAGAGGTTCCACACCACCTGGTGCAGGTGGCCGGGGTCCATGCGCACTTCGACATCCTCGCCACCGGTGGCAGCGATCTGGCCTTCGAAGAGCTCCAGGGTCGAGGTGAACTCGGTCACAAAGGTACCCGCCCAGTTGCCGAGCGAGAGCAGTTGCGGCTTGCTCGCCTCGCGGCGTGAGAGCTGCAGGATGCTCTCGACGATGTCGCTGACACGGCGGGAGTTGGTGCGGATGATCTGCAGCAGGCGGTGCTCGTCCGGCCCGATGGCCGGCGACTCCTCGAGCAGCTGGCTCGCATGGCTCATGGCGCCGACGGGGTTGCGCACTTCGTGGGCGATGCTCGCGGTCAGCCGGCCGAGTGCAGCGAGTTTCGACTGCTGCACCTTTTCGGCGAGCAGCCCGGCATCCTCGAGGAAGATCAGCACCGGGCCGTCCTCGCGGCCCTCCAGTGGCGCGATGTGGCTGTTGATCTGCGTACCACCGTCGGCGGAAACGAAGCTTGGCATCTGCCGGCGTGGCTCCTCGCCGTGGCGCCAGCCCTCCAGCAGCCGCGCGAGCTCCGGGGCGATGCGCCGCAAGGGCTGGCCGGTGGCCGCCCGGGTGCCGAGCTGTTCGGCGGCTGGCTGGTTCATGAGACGCACGTTGTTGGCAGCATCGACGACGACGATGCTCTCGCGCAGGTTGCGGATGATGTACTCGTTGAGCTGGGCAAGGTTGGCGAGGTCGATGCCGCGCTGGTGGGCGAGCGCCTCGCTTTCCTCCAGGCGGCGCGCCAGCGGGAAGGCCGCCGCGGCTATGGCGAAGATCACCGCGCCCAGCACGCCGGCGGCGATGAAGTCATTGACGGGTGCCAGGTGCTGGGAATAGGCGAGCGCCTGCTCGAGCAGCACGGCAAGGGTGGCGACGGCTGCGGCCAGAAAGGCGAGCCGGCCGGGCAGCGTCAGCGCAGCGGCGCCGACAAACACCACCAGCAGGCCGCCGATGCCACTGCGGATGCCACCACCCGTGTGGACCAGCAGCACGATGGCAACGATGTCGAGGCCCAGGAAGAAGGGCACCCGGTACGGGCCCGGGATCGGGCGGCGGCGCTGGTAGACGACGATCGCGGTGGCCGCCAGCGCATAAAGCGCCGCGACGATGCGGAATTCCGCGGGCAGCCGCTCGCTGAGCAGGGGGACATCGCGGGCGGCCAGTGACACGGCCAGGAGGGTCAGGCCCACCAGGACGCGGAAGATGCCGACCAGGCGCACGACGCGGCGCGAGGCATCCGGGGCGATGGCCCGCGTGACCTCACTGGGTGCCGCCCGGAACGGCGCCGGCAAGCTGTGCTCGGAAATGGCCATCGGATCGTCCGCGAAGAGGGGGGATTATGTCGGATCAGGCGCGGGCAGTCGTGACCGGCTTCACACTGCCAGCCAGCAGCCGCGTCCGCTGCAGCGCGTTTGACTAAAGCCCCGGAACCCCCACAATACGCGCACTTGCCCCCACACCGGCCCGCACCCCACCCATGAATCTGCACGAATACCAGGCCAAGCAGCTGTTTTCCCGCTACCGCATCCCCGTGACCCGGGGTGAGGTCGCCGCCACCCCTGCGCAGGCGAGCGCTGCCGCAGACCGCCTCGGCGGCGGGTTGTGGGTCGTCAAGGCGCAGGTCCACGCGGGCGGGCGCGGCAAGGCGGGCGGAGTGAAGCTGGCCCGCAGTGCCGAGGAGGTACGCGCTGCCGCTGCCGGCATGCTCGGTTCCCGGCTGGCGACCATCCAGACCGGTGCGGCCGGTCTGCCGATCAACCTCGTGTTCGTCGAACTGGGCAGCCAGATCCAGCGTGAGCTGTACCTCTCGCTGCTGGTCGACCGCGCCCGCGAGCGGGTGTCCTTCCTGGCCTCGTCGGCCGGCGGCATGGACATCGAGGAAGTCGCCGCGCATACGCCGGAGAAGATCCTCACCGCCGCGGTGCACCCGGCTGCCGGGCTGCAGGCCTACCAGGTGCGCCAGATGGGCTACGCGCTCGGCCTCAACAATGAGCAGATCAAGCAGTTCATCGACATCTGCCAGAAGCTCTACCGGCTGTTCTGCGACTGCGATGCGAGCCTGATCGAGATCAACCCGCTCATCATCAATGGCGAGGGCAGCCTGCTCGCGCTCGACGCCAAGATCAATATCGAGGACAACGCGCTGTTCCGCCATGCCGAACTGCAGGCGATGCGCGATCCCTCGCAGGAGGACGAGATGGAGCGCCGTGCCGCCAAGCACGACCTCAACTACGTCTCCCTCGACGGCAACATTGCCTGCATGGTCAACGGCGCGGGGCTCGCCATGGCGACCATGGACCTCATCAAGCTCCACGGCGGCGAGCCGGCCAACTTCCTCGACGTCGGCGGTGGCGCCACGCCGGAACGTGTTGCTGCGGCGTTCAAGCTGATCCTCAGCAACCCGGCGGTGAGCGCCATCCTCGTCAACATCTTCGGCGGCATCGTCCGCTGCGACCTCATCGCCGA
>CAZQGA010000181.1:0-5302 GCA_964592735.1 uncultured Chromatiaceae bacterium
ATCGACATCACGCAGGTGTTCGTCGACCAGTGCGTGCGGCTTCTCAATGAAGGCCGCCTGGGCGGCGACATTGCCGCGCGTGCCAAGCTGTTTGCGAGTGAGGTTGAAGGCCGGGTGCTCGACGAGTGCGTGCAACTGCACGGCGGCTCCGGCTACATGGAGGAGTACGCGATCTCGCGCATGTACCGCAACGCCCGCATCTCGCGCATCTATGCCGGCACCTCGGAGATCATGCGCGAGATCATCGCGCGATCCATCGGGCTCGACCCGCGCAAGAAGGCTGGCGGCAAGGGAGGCTGAGCCGTGGGACCACTCGCCGGATATCGCGTCATCGAGGTGGCCGGGCTGGGGCCCGGGCCGTTCTGCGGCATGATGCTCGGTGACATGGGCGCCGAAGTCATTCGCATCGACCGTCCCGGCACGCACCCGCGCCAGCAGCTCGACCCGCTCTGCCGCAACCGCCGCTCGATCGTGCTTGACCTGAAGTCACCGCGGGGTGTCGAGGTGCTGCTGCGGCTGGTCGAATCCGCACACGCGCTCTACGAGGGTTTCCGTCCGGGCGTGGCCGAGCGTCTCGGTTTCGGGCCGGAGGCCTGCATGACCCGCAATCCGCGCCTGGTCTATGGCCGGGTGACGGGCTGGGGCCAGGAGGGGCCGCTGGCCATGACCGCCGGGCATGACATCAACTACATCGCGCTGTCCGGTGCGCTCGCCGGCATCGGGCGTTCGGGAGAGCCGCCGGTGCCGCCGCTCAACCTGGTCGGCGACTTCGGCGGCGGCGGCATGCTGCTCGCCTTTGGCATCGTCTGTGCCCTGCTCGAGGCCAGCCGCTCCGGCAAGGGGCAGGTCATCGATGCCGCGATGGTCGACGGCGCGAACGCGCTGATGGCGACCTTCCACGGCTTTCGTGCACAGGGCCTGTACGACGACCGGCAGGGAACGCACTTCCTCTCGGGCGCGGCGCACTATTACGACAGCTACGAGACCCGCGACGGCAAGTACGTGACAATCGGCTCGCTCGAGCCCCAGTTCTACGAACTCCTCATCGACAAGGCCGGCCTCGACCGCCAGCGCTTCGGTCCCCGCGGATTCAACATGGAACCCGGCAAGGAAGGGCGTGATGAGTGGCCAGCCCTGAAGGCGGAGCTCTCTGCCGTGTTCCGCAGCAAGACCCGCGATGAATGGTGTGCCTTGCTGGAGGGCACGGATGCCTGTTTTGCGCCGGTGCTGACCGCGGCAGAGGCCAGCGTTCACCCCCATCACGTGGCGCGTCGGGCATTTGTCGAGATCGACGGCGTGCTCCAGCACGCGCCGGCGCCACGCTTCAGCCGGACAGCTGCTGCCGATCCCGGTGCCCCGCCGTCGCCGGGCCGGGATGCACGTGCCGTGTTGCGCGATGCACGCTACAGCGACGCCGATGTCGACGAGCTGATCGATGCGGGTGTCGTTGGGGCCTGAACCTGACGCTGCGATGAATTGCGATTTGCCTGAACCAAGCTGCCGGACCAAGCATCATGAGTACAGCTGACTGGAAAGACCTGCGCCGCCAGGTGCTTCGTTTCGTCGAGGATCGCGTTTACCCGGTCGAGTACGACATGGATCACGGCTCGCGCACGGAGCGCAACCTGATCATGGCGCGGCTGATCGAGGAGGCGAAGGCGGCGGGCCTCTGGGCGCTCGGTCACCCGTGTGAAATCGGTGGCCAGGGGATGCCTTTCCTCGATTACGTGCATGTCAACGAGGTCGTCGGACGATCCTTCTATGCCATGCAGGCGCTCGGCACGCTCTCCCTGCAGGATTCCCTCATGTTGAACCGGCACGCGGCCCCGCAGTGGCGGGAGCGCTATCTCGCTCCCCTCGTTGCCGGAGAAATCATCCCGAGCTTCGCGATGACGGAGCCCGACGTGGCGAGTTCCGACCCGACACAGTTGCAGACACGGGCGACGCTGGAGGGCGGCCACTGGGTCATCAAGGGCCGCAAGTGGTTCACGACCGGAGCCGGCGATGCCGAATACACCACCGTCATGTGCCGCACGGAGGACGATGCGCCGCGCCACGAGTGCTTCAGCATGATCATCGTACCGACCAACGCCCGGGGCTACCGCATCGTGCGCGAGACCCCGCTGCTTGGCATTGCCGGCGGGCACTGGGAGGTTGAGTACGACAACGTGCGGGTGCCGGAAGATAACCTGCTCGGGCCGCGCGGCAAGGGTTTTGCCATCGCCCAGCAGCGCCTGGGACCGGGGCGGATCTTCCACTGCATGCGCTGGCTCGGGCAGGCGCAGCGCGCCTTCGACCTGATGTGCCGGCGGCTGAACGAGCGCGTCGCCTTCGGCGAGCCACTTGCGAACAAGCAGCTGATGCAGAGCCATGTCTTCGAGAGTGCCGCGGAGATCCAGGCCAGCCGCATGCTGACGCTGGAGGCTGCGCGGCAGCTCGATGCCGGAGGCGAGGCGCGCGAGATGATCGGCCTCATCAAGGTGGTGGGCGCGCGCATGCTGCACAACGTCATCGACCGGGCCATCCAGGTGCATGGCGCGCTGGGCCTCACCGACGACACGCCGCTCAGCCGCATGTACCGGCATGCGCGCGAGGCACGGATCTACGACGGGCCGGACGAAGTCCACATCCAGTCCGTTGCACGCCGTTACCTGAAGCATTACCGCAGTGGCGGCCCGGGGGTCGACTTCGGTGCGCCGGAGGGCGGCTGATCCCGCAGGCAGGCAGAAAACGTCAAGATTATTGACAATCGGCCCCGGCTGTGGAATGCTCCCATCGTCGGCATCGTCCGGGTTCCGGCCGGGACGGATACAGGAACAACCAGAGGGAGAGAGCCAACATGAGCAGCACAGCACAGCAAGCCAAGCCAAGCCAGCTGGCCATGATTTCGAGCATCCATCACGCGGCCTATCGCTGCCGCGACGCCGAGCAGACGCGGTGGTACTACGAGGACGTCCTCGGCCTGCCGCTGGTGGCGGCGATCATCAACGAGAAGGCCGCCGGACGGGATGAAGAAATTCCCTACCTGCACCTGTTCTTCGGTCTTGGTGACGGCAATTGCGTCGCGTTCTTTGATGAGCCCGATGGCGCCACTGCCGAGCAGTTCGAGCGTATCGGTGGCTTCGACCGCCACATAGCATTCCTCGTCAATACCGAGGAAGAACTGCTGGCCTGGCAGAAGCGGATCCAGGCCGCAGGCGTCAATTGCCACGGGCCGATCGACCATGGGATCGTCAAGTCGATCTACATGTACGACCCGAACGGGCTGCAGACCGAGATCTGCATCCACGCGCCGGGCTACGCCAAGGCGATGGTGGAACAGCAGAAGCTTGCCAAGGACAACATCCGCAAGTGGGATGTCCGCCATCGGAAGACGAAGGAAGCGAAGTTCGGCGTCGAAGCGCTCAACCGGCGCAGCGCGCAGCCGTCCAGGCGGAAGAAGTAGGCCTGGCCCGGGAGGTGCTCCCCTGTTTTACGATCTGCCTGTTCTGCGTGTCACGAACGGCGGGAGCGAATATTGCCCGGACTGGGGCTCCAGCGGGACCGGTGGTACTCCTGCCACTGCCGGTCCCGCTGTTTTCTGGTTGACCAGGCACGCAGGTTTACTCAACAGGAGCCAGGCCGGTGGCCAGCACGAGCAGCACCCCCGCAGCGTATGAGCGCATTCCCTACATCATCGTCTCCAGGGAAAAAGCTGCCTTCAAGGATACCTACGGCGGTGAGGTTGGCAGCGTCACGCTCAAGGCGCACCTGCTGCGGCCCAAAGACCGGCCTTCGAAGACAGTCATCATTTTCATGCATCCGATCGGCGGCGGTGAATACCTGCCGATGCCGGTCGCGCTCGCGAAGGCCGGCTTCCACGTCATCTATTGCAACAGCCGCTATCCAGGCGTCGATTACGCGCTCATCATGGAAAAGGTTGCTGTCGATCTTGGCGCCTGCGTCAGGGATGCGAAGGAGCGCTGGAAATACGACAAGGTCGTGCTCGCCGGCTGGAGCGGTGGTGGTTCGCTGTCGGCTTTCTACCAGGCTGAGGCCGAGGCGCCCACTGTCCGCAGCACGCCGGCCGGCGATCCGCCTGACCTCACCGCTGCCGGATTGCTGCCAGCCGATGGCGTCATGTTCCTCGCCGCGCACGTCAGCCGCGCGCGGACGCTGACCGAGTGGATGGATGCCTCGATCCTCGACGAAGCGCAGCCTGACCAGCGCGACCCCGGGCTCGACCTGTACAACCCTGCCAATCCGAACCAGCCACCCTACAGCGCCGCTTTCGTCGAGCGCTATCGAGCCGCCCAGGTGCAGC
This sequence comes from uncultured Chromatiaceae bacterium, assembly GCA_964592735.1. Taxonomy (GTDB): domain Bacteria; phylum Pseudomonadota; class Gammaproteobacteria; order Steroidobacterales; genus QUBU01. The sequence goes on from CAZQGA010000181.1 coordinate 4,304, forward strand.
GCAACCGGCGCATCACCGCGTGGGTGCGCAGCAAGCTCGAGGATCTGCGCCGCCGCGGCCGGCCCGCCGACGAGTTCGGTTTCGTCGTCCACGGCACCATGGCGGATCCGCGCTTTCTCGATCCCGCCATCGACCCGAATGACCGCAAGCCGCGGTGGTGCTACCTTGGCGACCCGCAGGTCGTCAACACCGGTCCGGTGGGCCTGGCGCGCTTCTGCACCCTGCGCAGCTGGCTCTCGCAGTGGAGCCTGGATGAGTCCCATGCGGATGGTGAGCGTTGCATAGCCCGTGTCAGCGTGCCGGTCCTCGTGGTCGAGAACACGGCCGACGATGCCTGCACGCCCAGCCATGCCCGCCGGCTCTACGAGGCGGTTAGCCACCCGCGCAAAGAACTGGCGGCAATCAGGGGCGCGAGTCATTACTATATCGGCCAACCCCGCCAGGTCGAAGAAGCCGTCACCGTCGTCGCCCGCTGGCTGGGGGCCAATCACCTGGTCTGACCAGTCGCACCAGCGCCGGAGGAACGACTCGCATGCCCGTACCTGACAAGTCCCTGATGCGAGGCTTGCTCCACGGGTTTTACTGGTTCGATGAAGGCCTGCAGAAGAGCCTTGCGGCCAGCGGCTGGCCCGCCATATCGCGGACCCAGTCGATGATCATGATCCACCTCTCGGATGGCACGACACGGCCGTCGGACCTTGCGCGGGCCATCGGGGTCAGCAGGCAGGCGATCCAGCGTACGCTGATGGAGATGGAGCACGATGGCTTCATCCACCTGGTGCCGGATCCCGAGGATGGCCGCGCCAAGATCGTCGAACTCAGCAAGGACGGCAGGGGCATCTATACTACGGCCCTGCGGGCTATCGCCCTGATGGAGGCCGAACTCAAGCGCCGCTTCGGCAAGAAGACGATCGATGAGCTGCGGCAGCTTCTCTATGCCGACATAACGCCGATGTCATGCGCCAAGCGATACTGACTTAAGCCAAGCGGCTTCATAAA
>CAZQGA010000182.1:0-5299 GCA_964592735.1 uncultured Chromatiaceae bacterium
TGCCGTCGGCACCGCAGCTACCCAGATCAAGACCGGCTCGCTTTGCCGCTCCGACCGCATGGCAAAGTACAATCAGCTGCTGCGGATCGAGGAATTGCTTGGGCCGGCAGCCCGTTACGCGGGCCGCTCCGCCTATCCGGTGAAGCTGGGGAACTGAACGGATGCTGATGCGGGTCGTCGCGGTCGGTCTGGTCGTCGTGCTGGGGCTCCTGCAGCTGCGCCTGTGGGTTTCCGAGGACGGCTTCCGTGGCGTCACCCAGCTGCGCAGCCAGCTCACGCAGCAGCGCGCCGAGAACCGCGGACTCACGGAGCGCAACCGGCGGCTTGAAGCCGAGGTCGCCGACCTGCGCCAGGGCTTTTCCGCACTGGAGGAGCGCGCCCGCTCCGACCTTGGTCTGGTTGGCGCCAACGAGACCTTCTACATTTTTACCGGCACCGCCGATGCGCAGGCCCGCGATGCGGGCGGCAAATAGGACAGGCGCCGGCCCGCCGAGCAGGAGCTGCACGTGATCCACACCGAGAGCCGCGACGGCATCAGCACCATTACCCTCGACCGGCCCCCGGCCAATGCGCTCAATACGGAGGCCTGCCGGCGACTGCGCGAGGCGCACGAGTCGGCCTGTCGTGACGGTGCCAGGGTCGTCATCCTTGCCGGGCGGCCGGGCATGTTCAGCGGCGGCCTCGATGTGCCGGAACTGCTGCCACAGCCGCGGGCAGCCATTGAAGCCTTCTGGCTGGAGTTTTTCCGGCTGAGCCGCGCACTGGCCGTGAGCCCGGTGCCCGTGGTGGCGGCGATCGGTGGCCACGCGCCAGCCGGCGGGGCAGTGCTGGCGATCCATTGTGACTATCGCATTGCTGCCCGGGGCAAGTTCCGCATTGGCCTGAACGAAGTAGCCGTTGGCCTGCCGGTGCCTGACTGCATCATGCTGACCTTCGAACACCTGATCGGCCCGCGGTTGGCACAGCGCCTGGCGATGACCGCACAACTGCTTGGCATGGAGGAGGCGCTTGCCATCGGCCTCGTCGATGAGCTGGCAGAGCCCGGGCAGCTCATGGAACATGCCCGGGAGTGGTCCCTGCGCCTTGCGGCGCTGCCGCCGCTCGCCATGAACCGCACGCGCCTGCTGGCGCGCCGCCGGCTTGTGGCCCTGCTCGATCCGCCGACCGACGCAAAACTGGCGACGGATCTGTGGTTCTCGGCCGAGACGCAGGCCGGCATGTGTGCGCTGGTCGAGCGGCTGGCGAAGAAGTAGGAGCAGGGTTCAGCGACGGCGCAGGAGCACGTACACGGCGCCGGTGCCGCCATCGCGGGCAGGTGCGGAGGCGAAGGCGAGCACCTCATCCCACTGCGGCAACCAGCGGTCAACGCACTGCTTGAGTACGGGCCCGCGGGTGCCGGAGCGCAGGCCCTTGCCGTGGATGATGCGCACGCACCTCAGCTGGCGGCTGACGGCGCTGGCAAGGAAGCGGCGCAGTGCTGCGCGTGCCGGTTCGGCGGTCAGGCCGTGGAGGTCGAGTTCGTCCTGCACGGCGTAGCGCCCGCGGCGGAGATCGCTGAAGATGCGGGTCGAGATTTCAGGCCGGCGGAAGCCGAGTTCCTCACCGATCTCGAGTTCGAACCGTTCCGGGGAGACGGTGAGCGATTCGTGCAGGACCGCCGCTTCGTCCTGCCGGCGGAAGCGCGCACGGGGTGCCGGTGCTGGTTTCGATACCAGCCGGTGGCGCGGCTGCAGCGGGCGCACGTCGGCCACCTCACCACGGAATAGCGCCTTGTCTTCCGGGCTGATATTTTTAGGCGGTTTGCTGGTCATCGGCCTCTGGCTCCGGGGCGCTGCCAGCCGGTAGCGAAGTACACGGAACAGGATCAAGGCCTTGAAGATACTGCTTAGCAATGATGACGGCTACCAGTCTGAGGGGCTGGCGACGCTGGCGCTCGCGCTGGCGGACCTCGCGGAACTGACCATCGTCGCGCCTGACCGCAACCAGAGCGGAGCGAGCCACTCGTTGACGCTGGAGACACCGCTGCGCGTGGCGCGCAGCCGCGAGGGCATGTATTACGTCAACGGCACGCCGACCGACTGCGTGCACCTGGCCATCACGGGGCTCCTTGACCACGAACCCGACATGGTGATCGCCGGCATCAACCATGGCGCCAATCTCGGCGATGACGTGTTGTACTCGGGGACCGTGGCGGCGGCGATCGAGGGGCGCTTCCTCGGCCTGCCGGCCATCGCCGTGTCGCTGGCTGGCGCCTCGCCACGCCACTTCGACAGCGCCGGGCAGGCCGTGCGCATCCTGCTCGAAAAGCTGCAGCGCGAGCCCCTGCCGCCGGACACCATTCTCAACGTCAATGTTCCCGACCTGCCGTTTGGCGAGATCCGCGGCTTCGCAGCCACGCGCCTGGGTTACCGGCATCGCGCCGATCCCGTGGTGGAGACCACCGACCCGAAAGGGCGCCCGGTGTTCTGGATGGGAGCAGTGGGTTCGGGACAGGACGCCGGCCCGGGTACGGATTTTCATGCGATCGACAACGCCCAGGTCTCGGTCACGCCGCTGCAAATCGACCTGACGCGGCACACGGCCATCACCGCGCTGGCTGGCTGGCTGCCGCGATGATCAGTGATCTGGAGCCGGGCCGGGGCATCGGCATGACCTCGGCGCGCACGCGCGAGCGGCTGGTGCAGCGGCTCGCGGCCAGCGGCATCCATAGCGCAGCCGTGCTCGAGCGCATCCGTGCGGTGCCGCGTCATCTGTTCATCGATGAGGCGCTGGCGAGCCGGGCGTACGAAGACAGCGCCCTGCCCATTGGCCAGGGCCAGACCATTTCCCAGCCCTATATCGTTGCGCTGATGACCCAGGCGCTGCTCGAGGGTGCCGATGCGCATCCCCTGGAGAAGGTGCTCGAGGTCGGCACCGGCTGCGGCTACCAGACTGCCGTGCTCGCACCGCTGGTCGGGCAGTTGTTCACCATCGAGCGCATCGCCAGCCTGCAGCGTGCGGCAAAGCCGCGGCTCGCCAGCCTCGGGATCAACAACGTGCGGTTCCGCCATGGTGACGGGTTTGAAGGATGGCCCGGCCAGGCGCCCTTCGACGGCATCCTGGTGGCGGCCGCGCCTGGCGACGTGCCTCCGGCGCTGGTCGCGCAGCTCGCGCTGGGCGGGCGGCTGGTGATTCCAGTGGGCCCGGCCGGCCAGCAGGAACTGCTGCGCATCACGCGTACCGCAGCCGGTGTCGAGCGTGAGCAGCTCTCGCACGTGAGCTTCGTGCCGCTGGTGGGAGGCAAGGGCTGAACCGGCGCGCTGGAATCCTGATGGCCGTGCTGGCAGCGGTTCTGTTCGCCGGGTGTGCGGGAGGCGGGCTGGAGGACGATCGCCGGGGTGATGTCTATGTGGTACGGGCGGGGGATACCCTCTACGGCATCGCCAGTCGTCTCGGCGTCGACTACCGTGAACTGGCGCGCTGGAACCGCCTCGGCGATGGTGCACTGATCCGTCCCGGCCAGCGCCTGCGCCTCGCGCCTGGCCCGGTGGTGGCTCCGGCACCAGGGCGGGCCGGACCCGGTACGGCTGATGCACCTCCACCCGCCGGGGGCTGGCTCTGGCCGGCGGCCGGAGATGTGGTGGGTGGCTTTGGTGCCAGTGCACGCACAGCCTCGGGAATCCTCATCGAAGGCCGGCCCGGCCAGGATGTGGTTGCGACTGCGTCAGGAGAGGTGGTGTACGCCGGCAGCGGGCTGGCCGGTTATGGCCTGCTGGTGATCGTGCGCCATAACGCGAGCTGGCTGAGCGCTTATGGGCACAATGCCGACCTCATGGTGCGGGAGGGCGAGCGTGTGCGTGCAGGCCAGGTCATCGGGCACATGGGTGCAGGCGCCGGACGCGAGGCCGTGCTGCATTTCGAGATCCGGCGCAATGGCGTGCCGGTGGATCCCTTGCGCCACTTGCCGGCGCGCGGTGGTACCCGCCCCGCCTCAGCTGACAAATAATGCAGCAGCGACCCGGCGGTGTTCTGCGGCGAGGATGTTGTAGGTGCGACAGGCGGCGCCCGTGTTCATGATCTCGATGCCAATGCCCCGGCGCAGGATGGCCGTGGTGATGCTGGTTGGCGGAAAGCGCTGCCGGGCACCGGTTCCCAGCAGGATGACCTCTGGTTCGAGTGTCAGCGCGGCAGCAAAGTCCGCCTCCGTGAGTTCTTCCACGGCCGGTGGCGACCAGTAACGGATGATGCGCTCGATGCTGAGGACGAACGGCTGCGTGAAGCTTTCCTGGCCAACCAGGATGACGCCGCCGGCGAAGCCGCGGATGAAGTTGCCGTTGCCCTTGTCGAGGTCGAGTTTCATGCCTGTCAGTGTCCGGGGCTGTGCCAGGCGCGGAGCCGGCAGGAGGCCAGCTTAGCCATGGCCGGTGAAGCTGTCATCCGCCCGGTACGCATCGAGCGGCGTGTGGTGCCCGAGTCCCTCTACCGCGCCATGCCGGCGACGCTCGATCCCGTCCTGCGGCGCATCTATGCGGCCCGGCGTGTCGCCGCTGCCGATCTCGCGGCCACGCTGTCGGGGCTGCTGCCGGTGGGTGGTCTCGGCGGTGCGGGTGCTGCCGCGGAATTCCTGGTGGCCGTGCGACGGCGGCAGGCGCCGGTGCTCGTGGTGGGCGACTATGATGCCGACGGCGCCACCGCCACGGCCCTGCTGGTCAGTACGCTGCGTGGCATGGGCTTCGAGAGCGTCAGCTACCTGGTGCCCAACCGCTTCGAGTTCGGCTATGGCTTCTCCCCGGGTGTGGCCGATCTCGCGGCCGCGCGGCGACCGGCGGTGATCATCACCGTGGACAATGGCATCACCAGCGTGGAAGGCGTGGCCCGCGCGGCTGAACACGGCATCGATGTCATCGTGACCGACCACCACTTGCCTGGTGCAGAGCTGCCGGCGGCGCGGGCAATCCTCAATCCGAATCTTCCGGGTGAAGCCTTCGCCAGCAAGGCGCTGTGCGGTGTCGGTGTCGGCTTCTACCTCGCGGCGGCCCTTGCCAGGGCGCTGGATGGCGCCAGCCTCGGTCGCTATGACGAGTTGCGCCGCCCGGTGCTCGATGCACTCGATCTCGTGGCGCTCGGTACCGTGGCGGATCTCGTGCCACTCGATGCCAACAACCGCATCCTCGTCGGCGAGGGCTTGCGGCGGATCCGTGCGGGGCGGGCGCGGCCGGGACTCGCAGCCCTTTTTGCGGCTGCGGGACGGGATCCGGCTGCCGCACGCAGCGCAGATCTCGGCTTTGCGCGTAAAGTAGTCGTCGAGGGTGGGGATAAA
>CAZQGA010000183.1:0-5284 GCA_964592735.1 uncultured Chromatiaceae bacterium
AAATTGACTTTAACCCAGACTTCTTGCTTGTCACCCCTTCTCGAAGAGGAAACCATGGAGGAGGCTGCTGACGAGCACAACCTCATGGCAGTACGTGCGCAGCTCTCCGACCTGCGCCGCCAGACCGCGCACCTGCGCCGTTTCCTGGCGCCGCAGCGCGATGCCCTCGAGCGTCTCGTGCGCCAGCCCGACCCCATCCTCTCGGAGGCTGACAACCTTGGCATTCGCGAGCAGGCCGACCGGGTGCAGCGCTACCTCGAAGTCCTCGATCTCACCCGCGAGCGTGGCATGGTCGCACAGGAGGAATTCCTGAGCCGTATCGCCTATCAGCAGAACGAGCGCATTTACGTGCTCTCGGTGGCGGCGGCGATCTTCCTGCCGCTGACCTTCCTTACCGGCCTGATGGGCATGAACGTCGGCGGCATGCCGGGTGCAGACAGCCCCTTCGGCTTTGCCGCCACCACCCTGCTCATGTCCGCCCTGGCCGTGGCGGTCGCCTGGTACTTCAAGCGCCGCCACTGGATGTAGCGCTGCGGCAGCGGGTTGCCTGACTGTCGTGGTTCGGCTACCAGGGGATTTCGCGGCGGTCCTCGTAATCGAGGAACTTGCCGTTGTCGGCGGGCGTCAGGCTGTCGATGACCTTGAGCATCTTCGCCACGCTCTCCGGGGCTTCGATCACGCCGGGCCGCTTGATGGCCTTCAGCTTCGGATCGGTCACCGTGTTGACCTGGCCGGGTGACAGGAGCACCAGGGTGATCCCCTTCCTGGGCGTTTCAAAGGCGAGGGTGTACATGTACATGTCCAGCGCTGCCTTGCTGCCACGGTATTCGTACATCATCGGCAGCTTCGGGCTCTCTGCGAAGGAGCCCCCCTTGCTGGACATGACCACGATCAGTTTTTTCCCGGAGGCAGCCACCTGGGGCATGAACGCCTGGGCCATCTTGAGCGGACCGATGGCATTGACCTCCAGGCTCTGCCGGGCGATGTCGAAGTCGACGCCGGCGAGCGGCTTGAATGCCGACGCGTAGCTCGGCGTGATGCCGGCATTGAGCAGCAGGATGTCAATGGGCTGGTCCCGATAGCGGGCCGCAAGGGCGTCGATCCCGGCATGGTCGGTCACATCCAGCGTTTCGACCACGATGTGCGGATGAGCCTGTGCCAGGCCCTGCAATTCAGTGGCCTCGTCAGGCTTGCGGACTGTGGCGACGACATTCCAGCCACGGGCTGCGATCTGGCGCACGTATTCCAGGCCGATTCCACGGTTGGCGCCAGTGACCAGCGCGGTGGGTTTACCGGCTTCCAGGGCGGCCGAGGCGTTCTGGCTGGCGGCCAGTGTCGCGCTGACCAGTGCAGCGCCGATCAGGTCTTTCAACATGCGGGAGGGCCTCCGGGTTTGGCTCGATGGTGACTGCCAGGCGTGCGCTGATCATAGGAACAGGCAGGTGGACGCTCAACATGAGCACGCGGTTTGTCCCCTGGGTGGTGCAGCTGCCCGCCCGGCTTCCGGTGGCTCGTGCGATAATGTTTTTTCAACAGAACTGGAATCGGGAAGCAACCCCGGGGAGTGAGACCATGAGTGCAGCCCATCGCTGGCTCGAGCCGGAGAATTGGCCGAAAGATGTGCCCTTGCCGCGTGCAGATCTGGAAGCACGGATCGAGCGCATCCTGACGCTGACCAACATTGCCTACCTTGGCACGCTCGGCAAGAACGGGCCGATCGTCAGTCCCCTGGAGTTCTATGCCGACGGCCTGGACCTCTACGTCTTTCCGCAACCGAACAGCCCGAAGCTCAAGGCAATGCAGCGTGATCCGCGCATCTGCCTCGCCGTTGCCAACCCGATGGCCGGCTGGGCCTGCGCGCTCGGTTGCCAGATGTTCGGCAAGGCGGAACTGCTCGACCCGGGTACGAAGGACTGGGAGCGCGGCATGCAGGTCTACAAGTGGCCGGCTTCGTCCTACGAGATTGGCCGCGCGCTCAAGGAACCGCCACAGGGCCAGTTGATGCGCCTGCGGCCTGACCGCATCGTCTACACCGAGCATTTCCTGCGCCGGGATGGCTATTCGCCGCGGCAGATCTGGTTGCGCAATCCCTGACGTTTCAGCGGGCTTTCCGTCAGCGGCGGGAAGTCCGCAGCAGCGTACGGTTCAGTGCGCTGGCGCAGAAGCCGTTTTCCCGATCCGGCCGGCGATCGGGATGAAGAGCACGAGCGCAACGACGAAACACAGGGCAGCGACGTGGTTGGCGGCCACGTAGCCGTCCCCGGCCAGGAAAAATTTCACGAGTGTGGGGCCGAGGAAAAAGCCGCCGATCTGCGCGGTCGGGATGAGCAGGCTCGCCCTGCCGGTGGCATCACCCAGGGCGATGGTGCCCATGATGTACGGCCCTGTCATGTTCCAGAAGGCCTGGAACGTTGCCGCAGTCAGCGCGAACTGCAGCCACGCCATCTCATTGCGGAGCAACAGCACCATGGCAAGCTGTACCAGCAGGGCAGCCGTCACGGGCAGCAGTCTCCCGAACCTGTCGGCGAGCATCGCCGCCGCCAGGGCGCCGACCACGCCAATGCCGGTGGACAGGCCGAGCGCCTGGCCGATCCGGAGCGCTGCCTCGGCCTTGTCTGCGGTGCCACAGTCGTGGCAGATGAGATCCACGCCAATGAGTTTGATGAAAGCCCAGATGGCACCGAGCCCCGTGCACCAGGCCAGCATCACCACGAGCGCGCCGTAGGCAGGTGCCGAGGGAGCCGTGGCGATGGAACTGCCTGCCACCGCCTGCCGGCTGCTGCCCGTGGCTGGCCGGGGAATCCGGCTCGTCGCGAGCAGCGCCAGGATTGCCAATCCCGCCATGGGCAGCGTGACGCCAGCCATGCCCGCGTCGTGCGGCATGGGCAGGAACAGGAAGAAGGCGACGCCAAGGGCCACCTGCGCAGCCACCAGCAGGGCAAAGTTGCGATCCTTCTGCGCGGTCTGGCTGAGGATCGCCATGGCGAGCGCGAAAGCGGTGCCTTCGCCGAGGATGCCGATGAGGAAGCGCAGCACCATGAGGGTGGTCGCGTCCTGTTCCAGTGCTGACAGGAGGTTGCCGCCGATAACCACCAGGAGCGCCGCGGCTGCAGTTGGCCGCCAGGGCAGGCGCTGCATCCAGAACAGCGCGAGTACCGGCCCAAGTGCGGTACCCAGGGCTTCCACCGCAGTGATGCCGGCTGCTGTACCAGCGGGAAGCCCGAGTCCGTCGACCATCACTTCGACGAGGATCGGTTGCGCCATGATGGCAAACACGCCGCAACAGCCGAGCAGCAGTGCGGCAATGAGCGTGGCTGGCCTGTCACCCATCTGCTTTTCCCCCTGTCCCCATGCGGCGCCTGGCCTGGTGCTGCCAGCAGCCGCGGTTGGCCGGCAGCCTCAGCGTTGGTGGCGTGCCTTCCATTCGCTGTAAGGCATGCCGTAGATCCGCTCGCGGGCGTCGGCATCCTCCAGCGCGATGCCGCGTTCCTGCGCAGCCTCACGGTACCAGCGGGCCAGGCAGTTGCGGCAGAAGCCGGCGAGGTTCATGAGTTCGATGTTCTGCACATCCTTGCGGTTATCGAGGTGCTGGAGCAGGCGCCGGAAGGCGGCGGCCTCGATGTCGATACGGGTTTTCTCATCCATGATGTCGTGGGTCCAGGCAGGATCGGCTGCGGCGGGCACCGCCGGGGGCAGTGATGGCGGCCTACCCGACCGGAACAGGCTGCTGCTCGAGCGCATAGTGCTCCAGGCTCGAGTGGCTGGGGCCATAGTCCTCGGTGGGGGCCTTGAGCATGTCCGGACGGTGCTTCATGGCGTAATCAACGACGTGCCTCGGCAGTTTCCCGATGGAGTCGAAGCCGACCATCGTCGATGTGTACAGGCAATGCCCCGGCGTGGCCCCCATGAGCATGAAGGGCAGCCAGGGTGCAACGCGATGCCACGTCCCGTGGTAGGGCACGGCCGTGAGTGCCGGGTTTTCAAGGTCCCTGCGCCTGACGATGTAGCGCATCATCTCGCTGACCTGGGCTTGTGGGCCACTGGATTCACGTGGCCACTTTGCGGGCTGCAGCGGATTGGGGTAATTCAGGTGCATGTCAGTGGATAGCACCAGGGTTTCCGCATCGAGTTCCTGCCACGGGAACAGCAGCGGGATCTTCGGCAGCTGGCTGCGGTCACCGGCGAAGTCTTCCGGCGCCAGGATCAGCGTATCGCTGATGGTGTAGTTGAACGGATCGTTCCACACCTGCACGATCCGGTTGGTCTCGCCGGTGAACGGGTTCTCGAACTCCTCGATGATCTCCCCGGGTTGCCCGCGGCGCGTGAGCGCCGTGTAGAAGATCACCTCCTTGTTGAGGCGGCGGATGTTGCCGTCTGGCAGGGGAACCAGGCGTGTGACGAGGAAGCTCTGGAACCCCAGAAATGGCTTTACGGCCGTGCCCGGCTGCACGGCCATGATGGTACCGCTGCAGTGGCTGACGCGCTCCTTGCCGGAGTCCATGTCACCGTGGATGCGTGCCCAGGCGTCACGGTTCCAGCGTGGATTGTTGAAATCGATCCGGGTCTCGAAAGGGATGATCGCCATTGCCGTGCTTCCTCTGGTACCTGTCGGGTCATCGTCGCCAGGGCCTGTCGGCCGTGCCGCGCAACCGCAGCAGTGTGGCCTGCCAGTCATCGTGGCCGATGCACTATGCTGACGTGCGCTGGCCAGGGCGCCGCAGAGTGTAGTCCGGGCCCTGGCGCAATACACGACCCGGGCTCCGGCATGTCCACGCTACAGACACCCGGCTGTCGGCGTCGTCCACGGGAGATTGGCAGGATGCAATGGCATGGGTGACTGGGGCGCGGGCAATGGTCGTGGACACACGCAGGCCGGTCCGGCGATGGCCATCGGTGTCTTTGATTCGGGTGTTGGTGGTCTGACCGTGCTGCGGGCCTTGCGCCGCGCGCTGCCGGGGCATGACTTCATCTACCTCGGTGACACGGCGCGGCTGCCTTACGGCACCAAGAGCGCAGGCTCGGTGTTGCGCTATGCCGAGCAGGCGGCCGATGTGCTGGTGGCGCGTGGCCTGAGCTGCCTGGTTGTCGCTTGCAACACGGCGTCTGCCGTGGCGCTGGACAGGCTGCGGGAGCGCTACGTGCCGTTGCCGGTGGTGGGCGTGATCGAGCCGGGTGCGCAGGCTGCCGTTGCCGCCAGCACCACGGGGCATATCGCCGTGGTCGCCACCGAGGGAACCGTGCGGGCGGGGGCCTACGAGGCCGCCATCCGCCGGTTGCAGCCTGC
>CAZQGA010000184.1:0-5275 GCA_964592735.1 uncultured Chromatiaceae bacterium
AAGCCGGGCTCAGGAACCACGGTCTTTCCTGTCGATGCTGGTGGCGATGAGTTCGAGGAAGCCAGTCTCATCCGAGATGCGCTCGATCTCCCGGGCATCCACGGTGTAGCCGAAACGGTCAGCATGATGCTGGTAAAGTGGCCGGCGATGCCTGAGCAGTTCGGGAAAGATCCACTGCACGAAGCGATCCGGCTCGATCTGGTCAGGCGCGGAGAGCCCCTCCCGCTGCAGGTACTCCACCAGTTTCCGGTCGAAGAAACTCTTGCTGTAGTAAAGCGGCTTCGGGTTTGCCAGGGCCCGGCGGATCAGCTCATGTTCCATTTCCTCGTCCGCCCGCAGGTACAGGATGAGTGTGTTGTCCGCGAGGGTGTTCCACATCAAGGCGTCGTCGATTTCGCAGATGCTGCCGCCGGCGTCATTCAGGAAGTGGTCGTAGCCGTAGATCTCGTGCGCCTTGACGATAAATTCAGCCACATCGCACATGGCCTGCCGCTCGGCTTCGCGATGCAGGTTCTGCCGCCGGCGGAATTCAGCCAGCGACAGGCCCCCGGCCTCGGGCCGGCCGACCTTGCCGAGGAAAGTCGATATCGGCTCGAGGTTGTGAACCGAGATGTTGCTGGCAATGTATATCGAGTCGTTGCGCAGAAGCGTGCGCAGGAAGTCGACCTTCATTGCCTGCCGTTTGATGTTGTCGAGGATCGGCTCTTCTAGATACTTGGTGCCGATACGGTAGTCACCGGAGTAATGAAACCACTGGGTTCTCGGCAGATTGTTGGCGAGGGTGGTCTTGCCTACCCCGGACATGCCGAGAAGGGTAATGGCCTTGCGTGGCCAGGCCAGGAACTGTTCACGGGTCATGTGCATGGCGGGTATGGTCTCCGGGCCACCTGTGATGCCGGGTGCGGGGCAGGTCGTATTTCAGGTGGGCGACAGGATCATTAAATATTTATTAAACAATGATATATAGAGATTATTTAAAGCATATACCTGTACCTGTATTTCTCATAAGCCAGCCAGGCGCCGGTGAAGATCCAGGGCCTCCGGGCTGGGGCGCAGTTCGGGCGCAGTCGGGAACCTGAGGGGCCGGCCGGCCAGCAATCTGTAACTGCTCTCCAGCAGGTCGTCGGCCATGACGACAGTCATGTTGCGCGTTTCAACAGCCAGCTTGCCCAGGTCAAAGAGTGTGTGCAGGTCCGCACGCAGCAGCAGGCCGTTGGATGGATCGTGCGTGGACTTTCCGCGGTAGGGGGCGATATAGGCTGCCTCCAGGGCGTCGAGCGCATTGGAATTGGTGATGGCGCAGCGGTAGTCGTAGGCAGCCAGCAATTGCTGGCGGAAGGCCGGATGGCCGCGGCGACGGAGGATGCCCTCGATAACCAGGCCGCGGCCCGTCTTGCCGCTCTCCGGGTCGAATGCCTGCATCCGCGCCAGTTCGCGCTCGGAAAGCTGGATCATCCCGCTGATGTCGAGCATGGGCCCGCCGGCGGCGCTGGTGAGCAGCCGACGCCTGATGAAACGCTCGACCGAGCCGAATTCTGCCTCTATCCGCTGTACGGTTTCGTCGCCGATGCGGTCGAATTGGCCGAAGGTCGCCGGCAGGAAATCAGCCAGGGCCGAGCAGGGCTGGCCGAGTGCAATGGGCTCGCTCAGGAAGAAGAGATATTCGCGCAGGTCCTCCGGGGGGGCATCCTCGCCCCAGATGGCACGTGCCGCTCGCGGGTTCTGGTAGCGCCCCAGTACCTTGGCGTAATGCCGGTAGACGCCCTTGTGCGCGAGGAGGACGAAGTCGCCCCGGGCCATCTGGAACCAGCTTTCGATGTGCGCTTCCCGTGGCGGCAGGCCCCAGGCGAAGAAACCGTGGCCGTGCCTTTCGATCTCGATCAGTTCGGGATAGGTCGAATCGCTGAAATTGCGGATGATGGCCTGCCGGTCCACCGGATGGGCCACAGACTTTTCGGCATCGTTGCGATCGCGCGGGTTGTCGCCGCCCGCGACGAAGATCCTGGGCATGTGGTCACTTGTTCGAGGCGCCGGATTCCCGCGCTAGTCTGGCAGGAAACGGCGGCTTTGCAATGCCTTGCGCGTACTACTGCAGGCCTGAAGCGGGTATGATCACCGGCTTTATACAGGGTGCCGGGTGAACCCCCGGGCAGCTGGCCGCGAAGCAGGCGGGAAAACCGACATGTCAGACAACAAGTGGCAGGTTCACAAGTTCGGCGGCAGCAGTGTCGCTGATGCGGACGGCTTTCGCCGGGTCGCCGACATCCTGCTGGCGGAAAGGACGCAGCGACAGGCAGTCGTTCTCTCTGCCATGTCGAAGATGACTGACGGCTTGCTCTCGCTGGTGGCCGGGGCCGAAAAATCCTCTGACACGATCGTGCCGGGCCTGGATGTGCTGGCCACGCGCTATCGCACCACTGCACGGACGCTGCTGCCCGGGTCTGCGCTCGGGCCTGTGCTGGATGCTTTCGATGCAGATCTTGCCGATGCCCGTGACGTGCTCCACGCCATCTCGCTGGTGCGCTCTGCAGCTGACCGCAGCCGTGACCTGATTGCAGGCTTTGGCGAGATCTGGTCGACCCGCCTGCTGGCTGCCTACCTGGCCGAACGTTGCCGCCAGTCCGGGCTGGACTGCCCGGTTCGCTGGATCGATGCCCGCCAGGTGATCATCATCGAGCACGGTGAACTCGGGCCGGCGGTGCAGTGGGACGACTCCGGGCAGCGTGCGCGCCGCCTGCTGGGCGACATGCAGGAAGGCATTGCTGTCGTGACCGGCTTCATTGCTGCCGAGAAGTCGGGTCTCTACACAACACTCGGGCGCAATGGCAGCGATTTTTCGGCGTCGATCATCGGTGCCCTGCTGGATGCGGGCAGCATCGTCATCTGGACCGATGTCGATGGCGTGATGAGCGCCGACCCGAACCGGGTTCCCGAGGCAGCCATCATCCGCGAGCTCTCCTACAGCGAAGCCATGGAGCTGGCATATTTTGGTGCCAAGGTCATCCATCCGCAGACCATGGCGCCGGCCATCTCGCGCTCGATCCCGATCTACATCAGGAACAGCTTCAATCCCGCAGCCCCCGGTTCCTGCATCGGGCCACCCGGCGGCGAAAGCCGTGACCAGATCAAAGGCGTCACCTCGGTGGATGACGTTGCCCTGGTCAACCTGGAAGGCGCCGGCATGATCGGTGTTCCCGGGACTGCCGATCGGTTGTTCGGTGCCCTGCGCCAGGCCGGCATTTCGGTGATCCTGATTTCACAGGCGAGTTCCGAGCACTCCATCTGTTTTGCCGTCCCGTCCCGGCATGCCGTGCGTGTGGCAGAGGTCGTCCGGCAGGCGTTCATGCTCGAACTCCAGCAGGGTCAGATCCACAAGGTCGACGTGAAAACCGATTGCAGCATCATTGCCGTGGTTGGCGATGGCATGGCTGGCTTGCCCGGCATTGCCGCAAAATTTTTCGGTACGCTGGGCAATGCCGGCATCAGCGTCCGCGCCATTGCCCAGGGCTCCTCGGAGCGCAACATTTCCGCGGTCATCGACAAGCGGGATGCAACCCGTGCCTCGCGGGCGACACATTCAGGTTTCTACCTCTCTTCAAAGACGATTTCCATCGGCCTGGTCGGGCCGGGCACCGTCGGCGCAACGCTGCTCGACCAGTTGAGCCAGCAGGCAGAGCAGCTGCGTCGCGAGTTTGGACTCGATCTGCGTGTACGCGCCATCGCTACCTCCAGCCGCATGCTGCTGGCAGACCGGGCCATCGACCTCGGGAACTGGCGTGCCGCCCTGGAAGGTGGCCTGGAGCCGCTGGACTGGGTGCGTTTCGTGCGCCATGTGAAGGCCGACCATCTGCCCCATGCAGCCATGGTCGATTGCAGTGCAAGCCAGGAAGTCGCCAACCGCTATCTGGACTGGTTTCGCGCCGGCATCCATGTGGTAACGCCGAACAAGAAAGCGCACAGCGGTACGCTGGCCAGTTACGACGCCCTCATTGATGAGTGCCGTCGCCACCATACGTATTTCCTCTACGAAACCACCGTGGGTGCGGCGTTGCCAGTCATCGGTACACTCCGTGACCTGAAACAGACTGGTGATGAAATCCTGAGTATTGAGGGCATCCTCTCCGGGACGCTGGCGTACCTGTTCAACGTTTTCGATGGTGAGCGGCCCTTTTCGGCAATCGTGCGTGAGGCGCGTGACAAGGGTTATACCGAGCCTGACCCCCGGGATGATCTCTCCGGCATGGACTTTGCGCGCAAGCTGATCATCCTCGGCCGGGAGATGGGCCTGCGCCTGGAGATGAAGGACATCGCGGTAGAAACCCTGGTGCCAGCCGGTATGGCCGGTCTCAGTATCGAGCAGTTCCTCGATACCCTGCCCAGGCACGATGCTGGCATGCTCGAGCGCCTGCAGGCAGCACGCCGTGAGGGCAGGGTGCTGCGTTACGTAGGCCGCCTGAGCCGCAAGGATGGTGCCACGGTTCGCCTGGAGGCGCTGCCGGCAGACCATCCTTTCGCCCACATGAACCTCACGGACAACATCGTGCGCTACGAATCGCGCCGTTACAGCGCCAATCCCCTGGTGGTCCAGGGGCCGGGGGCCGGCCCGGCGGTGACTGCGGCCGGCGTGTTTGCCGATGTCCTGCGCCTTGCCTCGTATCTCGGATCTGCGCACTAGCAGGGCCATGGACTATCGCAGTACACGAGGCGGCGTGCCGGTACGGCTGGAGCAGGCCATCATGAGCGGCACGGCACCCGATGGCGGGCTTTACGTGCCCTGCACCCTGCCAGGACTGACGGTGGCGGATTTTGAGGGGCAGCAGGATTTTGCCGATATCGCCACCCGCTTCCTGCAGCCCTTTGTGAACGGCTCCAGCCTCGAGCCATCGCTGGCGGCCATTTGCAGTGAAGCCCTGGACTTTCCTGTACCGGTGCGCCCGATCGAGTCCGGCCTGGCACTGCTGGAACTGTTTCACGGGCCGACAGCTGCATTCAAGGATGTCGGAGCACGCTTCCTTGCAGCCACGATGGCCCGCATCCTCCAGGATGGACGCCATGCCCGGCCGCCAGCGACGATTCTGGTGGCCACATCGGGTGACACCGGCGGGGCGGTGGCGGCTGCATTTCATGACCGCCCCGGCCTGCGGGTCGTCGTGCTGTTTCCAGCCGGCCGCGTCTCGCCCCGGCAGCAGCACCAGCTGACCTGCTGGGGTGGCAACGTCACCTCGCTGGCGGTGGAGGGTGAATTTGATGATTGCCAGCGGCTCGTCAAGGCCGC
>CAZQGA010000185.1:0-5267 GCA_964592735.1 uncultured Chromatiaceae bacterium
CCTCGGTCACCTCCAGGCCGGTAACCTGGAACTGCGAGGAAAACACGCCGCGGATGGTGGCGATGTTGATGACTTCCTTCTCCACGCGGGGCACGTCGATCATCTGGCCGCCGCGCTCGACACGGTCGCGCTTCTGCTCGACGAAGACCACGGCCATGGGCTTGTTGAGGTTGGCCTTGGTGGTTTCGAGCATCTCGCGGCCGCCCTTTGCATCCAGACGGACGGAAACCGCCGGCATGCCCTGGTCGAAGGTCTGCGAGGCATCCACCAGCTGGTCGCCCGTGACGATGGTGCGCCGGCGCAGCAGCACCGGTGCGCCGCCACGGTCCTTGTAGAGCTCGCAACCCACCGGCGCGCGGCCCTTTTGCTGGGCATCGAGCGGGTTCTCCCCCTCGCACACCAGGCGGAATTCCAGGGTGGCCGTCGCTCCGAGCACACGCTCGGCCTGCGCCGGATCCTGCACGCCGGGCAGCTGCACGACGATGCGATCAACCCCCTGGCGTTGCACCACCGGCTCTGACACACCGAGTTCGTTGACGCGGTTGCGCAGCGTGACGGTGTTCTGCTCGATGGCGATGTTCTGGCGCTCGCGGATCTGCTGCTCGGTCATGCGCATCACGATGGCGATGCCCTGCGCGGCCGGCTCACGCCGCAGATCAAGGTTCGGGTCCGAGGCCTTGATGAGCTCCATCGCCTTGTCGGCATCGGCAATGTCCGGCAGCTCGATGCGCACGGCCTTGCCGTCGAGGCGCACGTTGCGGCGAATGCGGTTGTCGCGCAGGATGCGGCTGAAGTCGTTGGCATAGCGGTCGAGCCGCTGGTTGAGCGCCGCCTCCATGTCCACCTGGAACAGGAAGTGCACGCCGCCACGCAGGTCGAGCCCGAGGCTGACGGGTTTGAGCCCCAGGGCCGCGAGCCAGCGCGGCGTGCGTGGCTCCAGGGCAAGGGCGACGACATACCCCTTGCCTAGAGCATCACGCAGCAGGTCACCGGCACGCAGCTGGGTCTCGACCGAGCCAAAGATGGCGACCACATGGCCCTTGTCGAAATAAAGATTGGTCTGGCCAACGCCCGCTGACTGCACCGAGCGCTGGACCTCCTCGGCGGAGGCCGCATCCAGCTTGCCGCCCTTCTCCAGGGTGATCTGCAGGGCAGGGTCTTCACCGAACACGTTCGGCAGGGCAACCAGCAGGCCGACCGCCATGACGACGGCAACCAGGATGTTTTTCCAGCGCGGATAGTGATTCAACATGACAGCAGTGCCGCCTCAGGCACTCTTGATCGTGCCCTTGGGCATGACGGTACTGATGGTGTGGCGCTGGACCTTGATGCGCACGTCGCGGGCGATCTCGACCTCCAGGAACTGCTCGCCGAGCTCGGTCACCTTGCCGAGCGCACCGCCGGCGGTGACGATCTCATCGCCCACGGCGATCTTCGCCACCATCTCCTTGTGTTCCTTCTGGCGCTTGCTCTGCGGCCGGATCAGGAAAAAATAGAAGACAACGAAAACCAGCGCGAGCGGCAGCAGGGAAAACAGCGGGTCGGCCGGTGCGGCCGCATCCTGAGCCCAAGCGTCTTGGATCAGCAAGCCCATAGCGTCCTCTGGAGTTCCGTGGGAAAAAGGCCGGGTATTATTGCACAGTTGCGCCGGCGTCCACGGCCACGGCGCCCTGGCGGGCGAGGAAGTCCCGGGAGAAGTCCACCAGCGTGCCGGCCCCGATGGCCTGGCGCAGCCGGCGCATGAGGCCGAGATAGAAGTGCAGGTTGTGGATCGTGTTCAGCCGGCTGCCGAGGATCTCCCCGCAACTGTCCAGGTGGCGCAGGTACGCCCGGCTGTAATGCCGGCAGGTGTAGCACTCGCAGCCCTCCTCGATGGGGCGCGGGTCGTCCCGGTAGCAGGCGTTGCGCAGGCGCAGGGCGCCGTACCCGGTGAAGAGATGGCCGTTGCGGGCATTGCGGGTCGGCATCACGCAGTCGAACATGTCCACGCCCAGGCATACCGCCTTGACGATGTCCGCAGGCGTACCCACCCCCATCAGGTACCGCGGCCGGGCGGCTGGCATGAGCGGCAACAGCGCCTCGAGCACCGCAAGCCGCTCGGCTTCGGGCTCGCCCACCGAAAGCCCGCCGATGGCCAGGCCATCAAAGGCGAGCGGCAGCAATCCCTCCAGCGAAGCGGCACGCAAGGCTGGATACATCCCGCCCTGGACGATGCCAAAGACGGCATGGCCCGCGGCATGACCCTCGTGGCTGTCAAAGGCCGCCCGGCTGGCACCCGCCCAGCGCAACGAGCGCTCCATGGAGGCGCGCGCCACGGCCTCGGTGGCTGGCCAGGGCGTGCACTCGTCGAAGATCATGTGGATGTCGCTGCCGAGCTCCGCCTGCACGGCCATGGATTGCGCCGGCGTGAGGAATACGCGGTCGCCATTCACAGGCGAGCTGAACTCCACGCCGTCCTCACGGACCCTGGTCCTGCCACCGAGGCTGAACACCTGGAAGCCGCCCGAGTCGGTGAGGATCGGCCGCTCCCAGTGCATGAAACGATGCAGCCCGCCCAGGCGCGCAACGAGTCCGCTGCCCGGACGCAGCATCAGGTGGAAGGTGTTGCCGAGCACGATCTCGGCGCCCACTTCGAGCAGCTCCTCCGGCGTCATGGCCTTCACCGTGCCATAGGTGCCCACGGGCATGAACGCCGGCGTATTGATCTCTCCGCGCGCGAGGCGCAGGCGGCCACGACGGGCAGCGCCATCCCTGTCCAGGATTTCGAAACCAAAAGCCGCCGTCACCGGGCACTCCCGGGCCTGCGCTGCCGCTCGAGAAACATCGCGTCACCATAGCTGAAGAACCGGTAGCGCTCACGCACGGCGTGGCGATAGGCATCGAGCACCGCTGCCATGCCGCCAAATGCACACACCAGCATCAGCAGCGAGGACTGTGGCAGGTGGAAATTGGTCACCAGGGCATCGACGACGTGGAAGCCGAAGCCCGGCGTGATGAAGAGCTCGGTCTCGCCCATGAACGGCGCAAGCACCCCCGTGGCCGCGGCGGTCTCCAGGGCCCGCACGACCGTGGTGCCCACGGCGACGACGCGGCCACCCGCCGCCCGTGCCGCCCCGATGGCGGCCACCGCAGGCGCAGCCACCTCCACGCGCTCGGCATGCAGGCGCCCGGCCGCGAGTTGGGCCGCTCGCAGCGGCGCGAAGGTGCCAGCGCCGACGTGCAGGGTGATGCGGGCGAGACCCACACCCGCCGCGGCCAGTTGCCCGAGCAGCGGCGCGTCGAAATGCAGGCCTGCGGTGGGTGCCGCCACGGCACCGGGCATCTGCGCGAATACGGTTTGGTAGCGCTCCCGGTCCGCGGCCACGTCGCTGCGGCGGATGTAGGGCGGCAGGGGCACGTGGCCAGCGCGTTCCAGCACTGCCATGACCGGTGCGCTGAATTCCACCACGAAGAACGGCTCGCGGCGCTCAACCACCGCGGCCGCATCCGTGCCGAAATCGAGCCAGGTGCCCGGTCGAGGCGCATGGCTCGACCGCAGTTGCACCAGCACCCGGTGTTCATCCAGCAGACGCTCGACCAGCATCTCCACCCGCCCGCCACTGCGCTTGTGGCCGAGCATTCGCGCCGGGATGACCCGGGTATCGTTCACCACCAGCAGGTCGCCCGGCCGAAGCAGGGCAGCCAGGTCCGGAAACGACAGGTCCCCGATGCTGCCATCGCCGCGCAGATGCAACAGCCGGCTGGCCCTGCGCTCGGGCAGTGGCGCCTGGGCCACCAGTTCCGGCGGCAATGCATAGTCGAAGTCAGCGGGATTCACGGCGGCGCATTGTACCTGCGCCACGTGGACGCCCCCGGCACCGGCTGTGTATCCTTGGCGCCCCGCGCCGGGATGGCGGAATTGGTAGACGCGGCGGACTCAAAATCCGCTGGTGGCAACACCGTGTGGGTTCAAGTCCCTCTCCCGGCACCAGCATGCAACGCCCTCCAGCCAGCGAGGCCCTCCAGGCGAGCTCCATGAATTTCTGCAGCCAGTGCGGGCAGCCGGTATTCATGCAGGTGCCCGCAGGCGACAACCGCCCCCGGCATGTCTGCGGCAGCTGCGGGCACGTCCACTACCAGAATCCGCTGGTCGTCGTCGGCTGCGTGCCCGAGCACCAGGACTCCATCCTGCTCTGCCGGCGCGCCATCGAGCCGCGGCGTGGCTTCTGGACGGTGCCGGCGGGATTCATGGAACTCGGTGAGACCCTGGCAGAGGCGGCCCTGCGGGAAACCTGGGAAGAAGCCGAGGCACGCGTCGAACTCGGCACGCTGTTCGCCATCGTGGACGTGGTGTATGCAGGCCAGGTACACGTGTTCTTTCGCGCCCGCCTGCATGAACCCGTATTCGGTGCCGGCGTGGAAACGCTGGAGTCACGCCTGTTTGCGCCTGCCGACATCCCCTGGGGTGAAATCGCCTTCCCCAGCGTAACCCTCGCACTGGAGCATTTCCTCAGCGACAGCCGTGGCACAGGCGCCCATGGCAACGGTCCGGTCCACCTTGCCAGCGCACCGCGCTTTCGCATCGGCTGAGGCCGGCGGGGCGCGGCGAATCGTCGCACACTGGTCAGTAGGTACTAAAAGCGATTGCTTTTCGAAACTGTTCACACCTAAATTAGCGTCGCTCGCCGGCCCCGGGGGCTGCGCGATTGCTTCAGGAGAACATCATGGCGTTCGTCGTCACGGAAAACTGCATCAAGTGCAAATACATGGACTGCGTGGAAGTGTGTCCCGTGGACTGTTTCCACGAGGGGCCCAACATGCTGGTCATCGACCCCGAAGAGTGCATCGACTGTACGCTCTGCGAGCCGGAGTGCCCCGTGGAAGCCATCATGTCCGAGGACGAAGTGCCCGCCAAGCACGAGCACTACAAGAAGCTCAATGGCGAGCTCTCAAAGGTCTGGCCGGTGATCACCGAAGTAGGCACACCGCCGAAGGACGCCGACGAGTGGGCCAAGGTCCACGAGAAGTTCCACCTGCTCGAGCGCTGATCAGCCACCCGGCACCCGGCGGTGCCAGTGTGCCGCCGGGTCAGCCTTTCTTGTTGCTGTTGAGGTAATTTGCCAGCTCTGCCGGCGACACATAGCCCGGCACGAGCTCACCCGTATCCGTGATGATGGCAGGCGTGCCCGTCACGCCGAAGGTCAGCCCGAGGGTATAGTGCTGCTGGACGGGGGTCGGCCCGCAGGACTTGGCGTTGATCACCTCGCCCCGCTTGGAGCGGGTCAGCG
>CAZQGA010000186.1:0-5252 GCA_964592735.1 uncultured Chromatiaceae bacterium
AGCGCCCGGCTGACCACCGGCAGATCACGGTGGTAGAGCTGGTCCTGCAGCGTGCGGGTACCGGTGGCAATGATCACCCGCTGGCCGGAAAGCAGCGCCGGGACGAGATAGGCAAGCGTCTTGCCCGTACCCGCACCTGCCTCCACCGCCAGATGACGGCCAGCGGCCATCGCATCGCGCACGAGGCGCGCCATCTGCAACTGCTCGGGTCGCGGCGCAAAGCCTGCAAGCTCGGCCTGCAGTGGACTGCCCGCGAGGAAAAACCGCTCGAGATCGTCGTGCACTGACGACATAAGTTGCGTGGCCCGCCTGTTGATACCCGGGTCCCCGGCACGGGCTGACCCCTGAAGCGCGGCCTGTATAATAGGCGACTTAACGGAAAACAAACCGGCAGATACCGGACCGTTTGCGTTCAGCTCTTTCCCAAGGATCAGCGATGACGACAACCAACCAGGCCCTGCTCAACTGGGTGACGGAGACTGCCACCCTCACGAAACCGGAACGCATCCACTGGTGTAATGGCAGCGAGGCTGAATACCAGTCGCTGATCAAGCTGATGCTCGGCACCGGTGATCTGCTCCCCCTGAACGAAAAGACCTACCCGGACTGCTACCTGCACCGCTCGGATCCGAGCGACGTCGCACGCGTCGAACACCTCACCTTCGTCTGTACGCCCGACAAGCAGGAGGCCGGCCCGAACAACCACTGGATGGCACCGGCCGACGCCCACCGCAAGATCGACAGCCTGTTCGACGGCTGCATGCGGGGACGGACCCTGTACGTGATCCCCTACTGCATGGGCCCCATCGACTCGCCTTACGCCCGCTGCGGCGTGGAAATCACGGACAGCCCGTATGTGGTCGTCAACATGAAGCTCATGACACGCATGGGCAAGGCAGCCCTGCAGCGCATCGAGCGTGAGGGCAAATTCGTGCGCGGCCTGCACTCCACCGGCGATCTCAATCCGGAACGCCGGTTCATCATGCATTTCCCCCACGAACTGCTGATCAAGAGCGTGGGTTCAGGCTACGGCGGCAACGCCCTGCTCGGCAAAAAATGTCATGCGCTGCGCATCGCGAGCTGGCAGGCACGCCAGGAAGGCTGGCTGGCCGAGCACATGCTCATCGTCGAGATCGAGAACCCGCAGGGAGAGCGCCACTACCTGGCCGCAGCCTTCCCCTCCGCCTGCGGCAAGACCAATCTTGCGATGCTGATCCCGCCGGCCTCGCATGCAGGCTGGAAGGTACGCACCATCGGTGACGACATTGCCTGGCTGCATGTGGGCAGCGATGGGCGGCTGCGCGCGATCAACCCGGAGGCGGGTTACTTTGGCGTCGTGCCGGGCACGAACCCGAAGACAAACCACAACGCCTTCGACATGATCACCCACGACACGATCTTCACCAACGTGGCTGTCAACGCCGACAACGAGCCGTGGTGGGAAGGCAAGGACAAGCAGGAACCCGTCACCGACTGGCGCGGCAAGCCCTGGAAGAAGGGCGACGGTGCTGCCGCACATCCGAACTCGCGCTTTACGGTTTCAGCAAGCCAGAACCCGAGCTATTCGCCACTGGCCGACGATCCGGCGGGCGTTCCGATCAGCGCCATCATCTTCGGCGGCCGGCGCCGCGAGCTCGCCCCGCTGGTCTACCAGGCCCGCGACTGGCGCCATGGCGTACTGGTTGGCGCCTCAGTAGCCTCCGAAACCACCGCTGCGGCCACCGGCGCCGTGGGCGTCGTGCGCCGCGATCCGATGGCGATGAAGCCCTTCTGCGGCTACAACTTTGGCGATTACTGGGGGCACTGGCTCAGCTTCGCCGGCAAATCCGACAAGCTGCCACAGGTCTTCCACGTCAACTGGTTCCGCCAGGACAAGGATGGCCATTTCATGTGGCCCGGCTTCGGTGACAACCTGCGCGTGCTGCGCTGGATCATCGATCGCTGCGAGGGTCGTGCCGGCGCGCGTGAGACCCCGATCGGCTTCCTGCCGCAGCCCGGCGACATCGACCTCGGCAGCCTCGACATCGACAGCGCGGTCATGGAACAACTGCTCGCCGTGGATACCACCAGCTGGCGCAAGGAAACGGCGGATATTGCCAGCTACTTCGCCGGGTTCGGCAGCGCGCTCCCGCCCGCCCTGCACGAGGAACTCGACAGGGTGACGAAGCGTCTCGGCTGAACCACCGGCTGAGCGGCGATGGGCGTCGCCCCGACAGGGCGACGCCTACTGCTCGCAACTGTACTCGATGGCGAGCGGCGTCCCCCGCGCTGCCAGGCGGCCCATGCCGATGACTCCGCTGCCGGCAAGCTCAGTGGAATCGCGCCGCACATAGACCTCCTCGCCGCCATCGGGCTGGAGGAAGGTGCCGTTGGTGCTTTCGTCGATCAGCACGAAGCGGTTCTTGCGCAGGTCGATACGTGCGTGCACGCGCGAAATCAGGTTGCCCTTGATGACGACATCGTTCTCGTCGGCGCGGCCCATGCTGGCCTCCGTCTTGCCGTCTTCGCCCAGCACCAGCTCCTGGCCGCGGAAACGCAGGCGCAGGCGGCCAGCGGGCACCGGCTCGGGTGCCGCCGTCCAACGGATCGACGGCAGCATGCTGGTCGCCTCCTCCGGCTGCCACAGGACCTCGAACAGGGCCATCTCACCGGAGTAGCCTTTTACGGTAGCGACGTCGATCTGCCGGGCCAGTGCACGCCACTCCCCGCTCAACTGTTCCACCGTCACCGCCGTAGTGAGGATCTGGCCGGCCTTGGCCTGGGAGGTCATGCGGTTGGCCGTATGCACCGCCTGCCCGAAGATGTCACGGTCCTCGGCGACCACCGGACCATAATGGCAGCCGATCCGGATGAATACGTGGGTGCCATTGGCGAGCCGCGTGCTGCTGGTGATGCGCTTCTGCATCTGGCTCGCCGCGCTCATCGCATCATCGGCCGACGGGAACGTCGCCATGATTTCATCGCCCATGGTCTTGATGACAGACCCGCCGAAATGCTCGGTGGCATCGCGCATGACCCGCAGGCACTGCTGGACGGTCTCCCGGGCCTGCTCGTCACCCAGTGCTTCATAGAGCTGCGTGCTGCCGACCACGTCGGCGAACAGGATGGCAACCTCCTTGCCTACACCCTCAGCCACGGCACCCCCCTGTCACCGGAATATGTCAAACGACACCGCTGGCATTATACGGCAAGGGCCCACCAGGCAAGAGTGTCTGGATCCCGCGCCGGCAGCCGCGCACCAGCTCGTGCTACTTTTCCGCGACGATGTAGGCGATCCAGCCCCCATCAGCCACCCCTTCGGCTGTCGGCTCGAACTCGCCATTGCCACCACCGTGCCCGTCGTCGCCCTCCCAGTAGACCGTGACGCGACGGAAGCCGGCCTCGCCAAGGAGCTCCCGCAGTTCAGGCAGGGTCCACAGGCGCCAGTCGTAGGTAAAGGCCTCGTCGAGACGCGAGCCGTCCGGGAAATGGAAATGGATGTGGCACAACAGGTGGCCGGTGACCGGCTGATAGCTCGCCTGGTGCCAGACGTAGGTGAAGCCACGGTGCCGGGTACGCTCGCGCAGTTCGCGGAAGGCCTCGTGACCACCAAAGGCATCGAGCACGAAGATGCCATCACGCGTCAGCCCGGACCAGGCATTGCGGAAGTAGCGCAGCATCTGCGCACGTTCCTTGAAGACCCAGTAGCTGAAGTTCATCGCAGAGATGACCTGCACCGGCCGGGTGCGCACCGTCAACACATCGGCATTGACCAGACTAACGCGCCGCCGTGCAGCCGGCGTCAGTCTCGACAGGCGGTTCTGGCGGCCCCATTCCAGCACGGCAGGCTCGATATCCACGCCGATGGCAAACCGGCGTGGCCCGCGCCTCACCCACTCACAGGCGGCACTGGCGGCACCGGCGAAATCCTCGCGAAAGCTGCGAGGCTGACGCCCCCGGGCATCATGGAAAGCCCGCTGCAGAAAATCGACCTCGGCAGCCGGTTCATGCACGGCGCGTTCGTACAGGATCAGGCGATCCGCGCGCTGCGCCATGGTCTGCCGCCCTTTTTTCGCTGGCAGAGCCCTGCCTTTCTCTTTCTGCTTTGCCACTCGCAATCCTTTCCGTCAGAGCTTCAGATCAAGATGGGAGCTGCTGGCGCGGCAGCTGGCATTCAGGCCTCGAAATGTCCGCCAAGGGCATCGAGAGATTCCAGCAGCAACTGCGCCTGGGCCTGCGGGCGGCCTGCCCTTTCAGACAGGAAGCGACGCCAGCGGCGCCCCCCCCGCTGGCCATGGTAGAGGCCCAGCATGTGCCGCGTCACATGGTGGAGCCGCACGCCCTGGCGAGCCTGCCGCTGCGCATACTCGCACATGCGCTGTACCACCTGCTCCCGGGCAGCAGCGGGTGCTCCACCCGGCCCGCCGAGAAAGCGCGTATCCGCCGCCGCAAGGAAGAAGGGATCCTCTGCCACCTTGCGTCCGAGCATCACGCCGTCCACGACGTCCAACTCGGCGGCGATGCGCTCGAGACTGGTGATGCCACCATTGATGATCCTGAGCGCGGGAAAATCATGCTTGAGCCGATGCACCTGCTGCGGCTGCAGCGGCGGGATCTCGCGGTTCTCACGCGGTGACAGGCCTTTGAGGATGGCCTTGCGCGCGTGCACGATGAAAGTACCGCAGCCGGCGCGCGATACGCGATCCACGAAGGCTGCAAGGAACTCATAGCTGTCGTGATCATCAACGCCAATGCGCGTCTTCACCGTCACCGGCCGCTCAACCACCTCAACCATGGCGCCCACGCAACGTGCGACCAGTTCCGCATCGAGCATGAGACAGGCGCCGAAGCGGCCATCCTGGACGCGGTCACTGGGGCAGCCGACGTTGAGATTGATCTCATCGTAGCCACGAGCCGCTGCGATACGGGCAGCAGCGGCGAGTTGCCCGGGGTCATGCCCGCCCAGCTGGACCGCCACCGGGTGCTCGACAGGATCGAAACCGAGCAGCCGCTCCTGGTCGCCATGGAGGATCGCCTGGGCCGTGATCATCTCGGTATACAACCGCACCCGCGGTGAAATCTGCCGCAGGAAGTACCGGCAATGGCGATCCGTGACGTCCATCATCGGCGCCACGGACAGTTCCTTGTCTGCCGACACCGTCATCAACGCTGCCGTGCCAGGGCCCGATACGACGCATCTGCTGCCGGCTCGTAAAGCCCGGGCAGCGCCAGGATCGGTACCAGCGCTGCCGCCAGCCGTTGCGCCCAGGTTG
>CAZQGA010000187.1:0-5244 GCA_964592735.1 uncultured Chromatiaceae bacterium
ACGCATGATCTCCTCGGTCAGCTGCTGGCCGCCGAAGGAAAAATCACGGGTATATTCCACCCGCATGTCCTTCAACACGCTGAAGGTCGTGTTGCTCGCACCGAAATCCACCACGGCGATCAAATGACCCATGCCACCATCGGGCATCTGGTGGGCCATCAGCTGGCAGGCGTTCTCGAGGGCAAATGCCTCCACGTCCACCACACGGGGAATCAGGCCCGCGGCTTCGACAGCGGCACGGCGCTGGTCGACATTCTCGGTGCGGGTGGCTACCAGGAGGATGTCAGCCATGTCCGGATCGGCTTTCGATTCGCCGAGCCGCTGGAAGTCGTAGCTGACCTCCTCCATCGGGAAGGGAATGTACTGGTCGGCCTGGATTTCGACCTGCGCCTCGAGCTGATTCTCGTCGAGCGCCTTCGGCAACTGGATGACCTTGGTGATGGCGACGTCACCACTGATGCCGATGGCAACTTCGCGGGTCTTGGTGTTTGCGCGCTTCACGGCGCGACGGATGGCCTCACCGACCGCAGCGGCATCAACGATGGTCTTCTCATTGATGGCGTTGGGCGGCGTTGGTTCGGCCGCGTAGCATTCTGCGCGGCAATTGCTGGCTGAGCCCGACAGTTCGATCAGCTTGATCGACGATGTCGTTATGTCAAGCCCGATCAGGGGTTTCGACCGCGGCGAAAAAAGCACGTCTTTTCCCTTCTATCTCGGCAACTTGCACAAGGAAAATCGGGCGCTGCCTCAGAAGCCCAATTTAACCATATCTCAAGGCCGTTACAAACACTCGTGACAGCGTTCACGGGCTGGAACAAAGCCCCGACGCGGGGCCGCAAGAGCCGGGTGGCGTTACCCGGTCAACCGGACGGGAGCAATGCTGCTCCCCAGGGAGGTTGCGACAGCAGGACAGGAAGGCAGACGACGGCTCATCAGTACGCACACCCCGTAGTCTGGCAACCCCGCTATCCCAGGTCCTGGCGCCGACAAGGCAGGCAGCATCTCCGCTGCACTCGAACCAGACTCCCTTGGACCGGTGGCTTTGCGTCCCCACCTTTCGGTGAGTTTGCCCAAAATCCGCGCACAGGATGCATAATCGCCACCCCTGAGGCAAGGGATAACCGCGGGATTTTGCGATGCAGTTCTTACTTCGCCTTGGGACCGCGGTCCTGGCGCTTCTTCTGACCCTGGCGATCCTCGTTGCCGGCGCCGGTGCCGCCGGCTACTACTACCTCGCACCCGGCCTGCCCTCGGCCGACACGATCCGTGACGTGAAACTGCAGACACCGCTGCGCATCTACTCGCGCGACGGCCGCCTCATGGCACAGCTTGGCGAGCAGTGGCGTACGCCAGTGCGCTTCGAAGAAGTCCCCGAAGTAGTGGTCAAGGCATTCCTCGCCGCCGAGGACGACCGGTTCTTCGAGCATCCGGGTTTCGATTACCAGGGAATCCTGCGCGCCGCCATCCACTTCGCACGTACCGGCGAAAGGAGCCAGGGCGGCAGCACCATCACCCAGCAGCTGGCCCGCGCCTACTTCCTCACGCCGGAGCGCAGTTTCGTCCGCAAGGCAAAGGAACTGATCCTGGCGGTACAGATAGAAAAGGAATTCGGGAAAGCGGAAATCCTCTCGCTCTATCTGAACAAGATCTTCCTCGGCCAGCGCGCTTACGGTATCGCCGCCGCTGCAGAGGTGTATTTCGGCAAGTCCCTCGATGAGCTGACACTCGCCGAGGCAGCGACCCTGGCCGGCATTCCCAAGGCGCCTTCGCAGCTCAACCCCGTGAACGGCCCAGCCCGCTCCGCCCAGCGCCGCAGCTATGTGCTTGGGCGCATGCGCAGCCTCGGTTTCATCGACCAGGCCCAGTACGCAGAGGCTGCCGCCACGACACTGGCAGCGCGGCTCCACGGGCCCAAGGTGGAGCTTGAGGCGCCCTATGTCACAGAGATGGTGCGTGCCCAGATGATCGAACGCTTCGGGCCAGCTGCCTATGCGGATGGCTACCGGGTCATGACCACGATCGACAGCCGCTTGCAGGCGGCCGCCAACACCGCGCTGGAAACGGCCCTGTTCGAGTACGACCGCCGGCACGGCTACCGGGGCCCGAGTGCCCGCGGCGCCCTGGACAAGCTGCCAGCCAGGCCCGGTCCGGCCCGCAACCAGGCCCTGCAGACGCTGCTGGAGAAATACCCCGGCGACACCGCCTTCCGGCCGGCCGTGGTGCTCTCGCTCGGCAAGGACAACTCTGCGCTGTTCTTCGTTCGCGACCTCGGCGAGCTCACCGTGCCCTGGGATGGGCTGCGCTGGCGCCGCTACATTAATGATGCAGCGACAGGAGAAGCACCAAAGGTGGTTGGGGACATCGTGGCCCCCGGCGATGTCGTGCATCTGCTGCACACGACCAACCGGGGCTGGCTGCTCGCCCAGCCGCCCGCCGTCGAAGGTGCCATCGTCGCGCTCGATCCAGCCGATGGCGCCACCGCAGCCCTGGCCGGCGGCTTCAGCTTCTACGAGAGCAAGTACAACCGCGCCGTGCAGGCCCGGCGCCAGCCGGGTTCCTCTTTCAAGCCATTCGTCTATTCAGCCGGCCTGGAGCACGGCTTCACGACAGCAAGCCTGATCAATGATGCGCCGCTGGTGTTCGGTGACAGTGAACTCGAGGATGTCTGGCGCCCGGAGAACTACGCCCGCGAGTTCAATGGCCCGACGCGGATGCGCGAAGCACTGGTGAAGTCCCTGAACCTCTGTTCAGTGCGCATCCTCATGGGCACGGGCATCGAGGCGGCCATCCGCCACATCCGGGCATTCGGCTTCGACGATACCGCCCTGCCCCGCAACCTGTCACTGGCCCTCGGCAGCGGTGGCGCCTCGCCCTGGGACATCGCTGCCGGCTACTCCACCTTTGCCAATGGCGGCCGCCGCATCGAACACTACATCATTGATCGTGTCTTCGATGCCAACGGGCATGAGGTCTTTGCGACCGAACCGCTGCGTGCCTGCGCCGCCTGTGAGTCTTCGCAGCCGGCTGCGCCGGCTGGCGCCATCCCGGTGGAAGAAGGCGGTGCGCAAACCTTCGCCGTCGACAGCATCAAGCTGCAGCCGGGCACCACCCTGGATGGCAGCGGCATGGCCTGGGCGGACGAGGTCCCCGCCTATGGCAGCGTCGAAGAAATGATCACCCAAGGCATGAACTGGCGGCCGGCGGCGGCGGAGACCCCGGCCTTTTACCGTGACCGGCGCGTGGCGCCACGGATCATCCCCGCCGACAACGCCTTCCTCGTCTACGACATGATGCGGGATGTCATCCGGCGCGGCACCGGTCGCCGCGCCCGTGACCTTGGCCGTGAGGACATTGCCGGCAAGACAGGCACCTCCAACGACCGGCGGGACGCGTGGTTCAGCGGCTTCAACGGCGCCCTGGTGGCGACAGCCTGGGTCGGCTTCGACAAGGAGCGCTCGCTCGGACCCCGCGAGGAGGGCGGCCAGACCGCACTGCCAATGTGGAAGTACTTCATGGCACGGGCATTGAGCCACACACCGGAGTATCCGCTGCCCCAACCGCCGGATCTGATCTCGGTGCGCATCTCCGCAGACACGGGCCAGTTGGCAGCAGCGGGCGACAACAGTGCGATCTTCGAGTATTTCCGCCCTGCGGATCTGGCGGCAGCGGACCAGAATGACACAGGCGGAGCACCGCAATCCGCCAACCCGTTTTTGCAGCCCGACCAGGGCACCGACATCTTCTGAGCGCACTGCCGGACCAGATCAGCCATGCCAAGACGCCACCGCCTGCGCCCCGATCCGCAGCGCACTGCCATCGCCCAGGAAGCCGCCCGCCTCATGCAGGATCACGGCCTGCTGGATTTCCGCAGTGCCAAGGCACGGGCCGGTACACGGCTCGGCCTTGCAGACCAGGGCGCGCTGCCAAGCAACCAGGAAATCGAGGAGGCCCTTGCGGAGCGCAACCGCATCTTCCGCGAAGACGCCCAGAACACACTTGTGAGTGAAATGCGCCAGGCAGCAGTCACTGTCATGCACAAACTGGCGGCCTTTGACCCACGCCTCATCGGCAGCGTCCTGACCGGGCAGGCCACACCAGCCAGCCCGATCGAATTGCATGCATTCAGCGATGAACCGGAAGCGGTAGGTGCGCTGCTCGATGCACTCGGCTGGCCCAATCGTCCGTTCGAACAGCGGCTGCGCATGCGTCGCGACCAGTCGGGAACATTCCCGGGCTACCGCTTTGGTCGTGACGACTTTGAATTCGCTGTAACGGTGTTCCCGGAACGGGGTCGCGGCAATGCCCCCCTATCGGCAATCGACGGCCGGCCTACCCGTCGGGTAACGGCCCGGGATATCGAGGCGCTGCTGGCTCAGCGCTTGCCGACGTCGACGTAATCGCGCCTGGTCGGCCCGGTGTAGAGCTGGCGGGGACGGCCAATGCGCCCCTCGGGATCCGTGATCATCTCGCGCCAGTGCGCACACCAGCCGACGGTGCGGCCGATGGCGAACATCACCGTAAACATCGATGTCGGGATGCCGAGCGCCTTGTAGATGATGCCCGAGTAAAAATCGACGTTCGGATAGAGCTTCTTCTCGACGAAGTAATCATCCTTGAGGGCAAGCTCCTCGAGCCGCATGGCCACGTCGAGCAGGGGATCGGCCTTGCCGAGCTGCTCGAGAACCTTGTAGGTCATGGTGCGGATGATCTTCGCGCGCGGATCATAGTTCTTGTACACCCGGTGGCCGAAGCCCATCAGCCGGAAGCTGTCCTGCTTGTCCTTCGCGCGGGCAACGTATTGCGGGATGCGGTCCGGTGTACCGATCTCCTGCAGCATCTCCAGCACCGCTTCGTTGGCACCACCGTGGGCCGGGCCCCAGAGCGCGGAAATGCCGGCAGCAATGGCCGAGTACGGATTGGCCTGCGAGCTGCCCGCCAGCCGCACCGTTGAGGTGCTGCAGTTCTGTTCGTGGTCGGCATGCAGGATGAACAGCAGGTCGAGCGCCTGCGCCGCGATCGGGTTTATCGCGTATTTCTCCGCCGGCACGGCGAAAAGCATGTGCAACAGGTTCGAGCAGTAATCGAGGTCGTTGCGCGGGTATGTGAAGGGCTGGCCGACGGTGTGCTTGAAGGCAGCCGCTGCGATGGTCGGCAGTTTCGCGATGATCCGGTGCGCAAAGATGTCGCGATGGCGCGGATTCATGATGTCCGTGGTGTCGTGGTAGAACGCCGACATCGAACCGA
>CAZQGA010000188.1:0-5218 GCA_964592735.1 uncultured Chromatiaceae bacterium
TCTCGAACACCACCATCGACCTCGGCCTGAATGCGAGCCATGTGTTCGAGCGCAGCACCCAGGACGCGCACAACATGCCCGCCAACGACTGCGTCGGGCTCGCCGGCAAGACCTGCCTGCGCCCCCTGCCGGAGCTGAGTTTCATCCAGACCACGCGCTGGAACTGGAATGCGCTGACGCTGCAGCTGGCCTGGCGTTACCTGGACGCCATCAAGCAGGATGCACTGAGCCTGTCCGCATTCGCCTATGACCCGGCCACCAACCCGGAAGGTGTGATGGCGGAAGACTTTGCCGTGCGCCGGATGGCGTCCCAGAGCTACTTCGACCTGACGGGCAGCTACAGCCTCGACGATACCTGGACCGTACGCGCCGGCGTCATCAATTTCCTCGACAACGACCCGCCGGTAGTCGGCAACGAATGGGGCGGTACCACTGAGAACAGCGGCAACACCTTCCCCGCCACCTACGATTCACTGGGCCGTGTCTTCTCGCTCGGCGTCACCGCGAGATTCTAGTCCGCGCGGGCCAAACCATTACCAGATGTCGCCATCTGTGGGCGCTGCTGGCAGCCCTGGCCGGACTGGCGCCGGCCGCTGCGGCCGATGCTCCACTGGCCGAGTGTCGCCAGCTCGAGGATGACCGCGCGCGCCTCGCCTGCTATGACGCCGCCACCGGCCGGCCCACAGCCGCTGCACCCTTGTCGCCAGCAACAGATCCAGCGACAACCACAGCAGCCACTGCCGAGGACATGTTCGGACGCGACGTGGCCGAAATCGCCACACGGGCACGGGAAGCCGCCGGCATCGGTCACACGGAGGCGATCGACGCCACTCTCTCCCGGGTGAGCCGCAATGCCTACGGCAAGCTGGTCATGGTGCTCGACAACGGACAGGTCTGGCAGCAGATCGATTCAACTCCGCTCGCGCCAAAGGATGGCTCGCACGTGCAAATCCGGCGGGCGGCCCTGGACTCCTACTTTCTCAGCACCGCCGAAGGGGGCAAAAGCATCCGCGTCCGCCGCATACGATGATCCCGCCGAAAACCTGCGCGGCACCGCACGACCACACTGCGCACAGGCCCGACTGTCGTGTTGCCACCCGATCACCTGCAAGGTAGCGTTGGAACCCGGGGAATGAAGCCACCCGTCCCGGGTTTGCAGAGGACAGATCGTCATGAGGAAGGCAGCAGCCATCGGCACTGCGGCGTCCGCCGCCATCGCCCTTGCCACCGGTGCTGCGCTGGCTGCCAATGGCCACGCAGACCAGGTGACGACACCGGTCAGCGGCACGATGGCCCCGGTGGTCAACACCTGTTTTGGCATCGTCGATGCCTTCAACATGGGGGATTGCAGTTATGCCGGAACCCGCTTCCCCGGCAAGACCGGCGGCGGCTCGGGTAATGGCCCTGCCACGGTGCCCGGCAGCTGGATCGGGCCGGTCTTCTCCACCGGCTTCTACGCACCGGGCAGCCCCGCGGACCCGGCCAACGCCGGACTCGGCTACCGCCCTGCACCAGGTGACGACAAGTACGCCATTCCACTGCTTGGCAGTATCGTCATCGATGACAAGGGCACCGACAGTCCCGCAGACGATACCCTTGCCGCAACCTGGGTCTTCGGGGCAGCCGTCTACAACACGCAGATCGGCAACGGCGACTTTGCCATCGAGACCTGGGACAGCTTCACCCACGTCATGGCAGCCACCGCGGTCAACCCGGCTGCCACGGCAGCCAATGCAAGCGGCGGCTTCGATTACGTGATCGGCAGCCGCGGCAAGCCGACTCCGGTGACGGGCGCTTTCCCGCATACCGGTCTTGCCGGAGATGGCCTCATCAACCCGGATCCATTTCCCTCCGAACGTGCGTTGGCCGATCTTCTCTCGCCGGAACTGCGCTGGAGCACCAGCGGATCCACCGATATCACAAACGTCTCCCAGCGGGTCGGCATAGAACGCTCGCCGGGCTTTGGCAACATCAGCGGCAACCCCTACCCGGGTACGGCGACATTGCAGCCAAACATCGGCGGCCAGACCACCGGCAGCTTCACGAACTATCGCTGCGTGGACGACCCAGGTGACGATGACTGCATCACCAGCGAAATGCTGTTTGGCTCCCGAAGCGAGGGCGGCGGCGTCACCGGTCCACCGGGCTTCGAGAACGTCATCCTGCTGCTCAGCACGGACGCTGATGGCCGGGTGGTGAAAGCCCGCACCTACTGGACCCGTGAATACCTGATCAGGATCGGCAGCCCCATCGGCAATGACCCGGCCCCGCTGGGACAGCGGATCACGAAAAATTCATGGACCGGGGGACGCTTCGACTTCAGGGGCTGCTCACTCCCTGTTGCGGCAGACGATACAGCCAGCGTCATTGAGGGAACCGCCAGCGCCACCCTCCCGGTGCTGAACAACGACACCATGGGCTGCGCGGAACCCAACCGTGCAGTCATCGTAAGCCCGCCACTCCACGGTACGGCGACGGTCTCATCCAACGGCCGTGCGATCCTTTACACACCGGGCACCACAGAACCGCCACCGAATATTTATTACGACGGTTCGGACTATCTGACCTACAAGCTGGTCGACGGCCAGGACAACGAATCCGCACCAGCAAGGGACGACATCACGGTTACGAAAAAGCATCCGACGGCGGGCAACCTGAACGGCCGTTCCAGCAACGCTGCCCCAGTCACTGTCACCGCGCTGACCACCAGCTCACTCGGCAGTGGTGGCATCGGCGAACATACGCTCACCGCCGGTGCCGGTACACTCGGCAGCTGTGCTGTATCCGGGACAGGCGGCAAGTCGGGCGACCAGCTCACCTTCACACCAACGGCCGGTGCCGGCAATGGCAGCGGCGGGTGCAATTTCACCATCACCGATATAGATGGCGATGCCGCCACCGGAAAATTGCTGGTGGACGTCACCGGCAACGCGGGCGGCGGCAGTGGCAGCGACGGTCCCCAACTGCCCTCCGGCGGCGGCAGCCTCGACCTGCTGTCGCTCGGTGCGCTGGCGATGGCCATCCCGCTGCTGCGCCGGCGCCGGCACCAGCACAATCGCCTGCAGGACAACTGATCCACACCCGCTGGAGCAACCCGTCGACGGCGCGCCGGAGGAGGCCGGCCGGGAATCAGCCGGCAACCGGCCGACTGCGCCTTGCGCTGCGAGCCGCCTGGTCCAGGCTGCTGATCCGCTCGGCCAGCAGGCCGGTGGTCCCCACGAAATAGCCCTGGGCATAGCTGATATTGAGCTGGCGCAACAGATCCAGGGTCGCCTGGTCCTGGACAAACTCGGCGACGGTTTCCAGCTGCATGACACGAGCCAGTTCCGCGATGGCTGCCACGACCGACTGGGACACCAGGTTGGTCGTCAGGTCCCGCACGAAACTGCCATCGATCTTCAGCGTGTCAACCGGAAAGAGCTTGAGATACGCGAAGGAGCTCAGCCCGGTGCCAAAATCATCCAGGGAAAAATGGCAGCCCAGGCCGCGTATCGTGTGCATGAATGCCTGGGCCTGGCGCATCCGCGCCACCGCCACGGATTCGGTGATTTCAAACGCCAGAAGGTCCGGACGAACACCACTGGAGCGTATCGCCGTTTCGACGAAGGGCAGGAACTGCGTGCTGCCAAGGCTTTGCCCCGAAAGGTTGATGGCGAACCGGGCAGATCCGCCTGTGAGGTGGCGTCCATGCTGCACCAGCAATTTCAGGGTCGTCGCCACCACCCAGCGGTCCAGCTCCTCCATGAGCTGGTAGCGCTCGGCGGCAGACATGAACTCCCCGGGCGGCCGATGCTGGCCGGTGTCATCGACGATACGCACCAGCACTTCGCTGTAGTCGGCAACGCGACCCGCCTTCAGCGCAAGGAGTGGCTGCGCCACCAGCACCAGGCGCTCGTTCTCAATGGCATTGCGCACATAGCCGACCAGCTGTATGTCGTCAAAGCGGCGCACCAGGCTGGCATCAGCAGATTGATAAACCTCGGCACAGCCACGGCCACGGTCCTTGGCAGCCTGCAGCGCAACCCGGGCGGCACCCAGATCGGCACTGCCGTCACCGCCGGCATCCAGTCCTGCAATGCCGATGCTCACCGAAGGCCGGTGGGTCTGGCCATCCCGTTCGAAGGCACGCTCGCGAAAACGCGCACAGATCCTTTCACCGAGGCGGCGCGCGTCGCTGGTACTGGTGTCGTGCAACAGGGCTGCGAACTGGTCACTGTTAACCCGGGCCAGCAATTCACCCGGCAGCACTTCGCGGAGTACGTCAGCCAGGTAGACCAGGACTTCGTCACCGGTTTCCGTGCCGAAGGTCTCGTTAAAGATGTGCAGGCGATCCACATCCATGACCAGCACAACACTGCTGTCATGGGCTGCCGCAGCTGTCAGTTCCCGTTCGAACAACGGCCAGGCCAGCAGGCCGGTGACCGCGTCATAGTGGCGGTCGAGAAGCGAATCGATGTGGGCACCAACGTAGCGGATGATCCGGGCAAGACGCCGTTCGCTGAATGAGGACTGGCGCCAGCCCATGAGTCCGAAGATGCCCTGGACCGGCTGGCCATGCGACCGGATGCCGATCCACAGCTGCTCATCGTCATGGCTCACATCACTGGCATCGAAGCCGGGAACGCGGGCCGCTGCCATGAAGCGTGCGCCGTCCTGGCGGGCCTTGGCCACCTCGGCACCGGCACCCTCTGCCACCACGATGTGCTTGTCGGGGATCACCAGCCAGGCGCCGGCCACGTCCAGGTGCCCGGCACACAGCGCAACAATCTGCCCCATGGACTGCTCACAGGACTGTGCATGGTCATGCAACAGGGTTTCGATCTTGTGCAGCAGACGCTCTTCGGCGGCCTGGATCTGCAGCTTGCGCTGGCTGTCGAGAATCTTGTAGCGCAGCGACAGCTCGCGCTGCAAACCACGGATCGCCGGCGCAGCCTGCTCCAGCAAGCCCTGACAGGACAGGTTGGGATCGCTGCCATCCACCAACAGGTTGAGCACGCCGAGCAGGCGGCCGTCCTCCCCTTGCAGGGCGACGAGACAGGCCGTGTAGCTGCCCATCGCAAGCTGTACACCCCCTGCTGGTACAGCGCCACCCTTGAGCAGCAGCGCAAGCAAATTGCGGTACTCATCGCCAACCGGCGGCAGTCCGCCCGGTGGCGCCTCCGACCAGAACACACGCCCCTGGGAATCGTGGCAGACGAAGCCCTGGGCCTGCGGCAAC
>CAZQGA010000189.1:0-5215 GCA_964592735.1 uncultured Chromatiaceae bacterium
CTCACCGCCGCCGAGGGCATCGAGCGCTACCTGCATACGCGCTACGTGGGCCAGAAGCGTTTCTCGCTCGAGGGTGGCGAGAGCCTCATCCCGCTGCTCGATGACCTGATCCAGCAGGGTGGTGCACGGGGTGTGCAGGAGATCGTCATCGGCATGGCCCATCGTGGCCGCATCAATGTGCTCGTTAACGTGCTCGGCAAGGCGCCGCAGGCGCTGTTCCAGGAGTTCGAGGGCAAGCGTGACCTCGACGCCATGAGTGGCTCAGGCGACGTGAAGTACCACATGGGCTTCTCCTCGGATATCCGTACTCCCGGCGGCAATGTCCATGTCGCGCTGGCGTTCAACCCCTCGCATCTGGAGATCGTCAACCCGGTGGTGGAAGGGTCGGTGCGGGCGCGGCAGGACCGTCGCGGGGATGCCAGCGGCGAGGAGGTTCTGCCGGTACTGATCCACGGCGACGCATCTTTTGCGGGCCAGGGTGTCGTGCCCGAGACGCTGCAGATGTCGCAAGCCCGCGGGTTTTCCACCGGCGGTACGGTGCACATCATCGTGAACAACCAGATAGGCTTCACGATCAGCAACCCGGACGACGCGCGTTCGACGCCCTATTGCAGTGATGTTGCCAAGATGATCGAGGCACCGGTTTTCCATGTGAATGGTGACGATCCGGAGGCTGCGGTCTTTGTCACGCGTCTTGCGCTGGAATATCGCCAGACCTTCCGCAAGGACGTGGTGATCGATCTCGTCTGCTATCGCCGTCATGGCCACAACGAGGCGGATGAGCCATCGGCCACGCAGCCGCTGATGTACCAGGTCATCAAGAAGCATCCGACCACGCGCCAGCTCTACATGCGCTCGCTCGGCGAGCGTGGCGTGGTGGACGCCACGCAGGCAGAGCAGTTCGCGGAGGACTACCGCACACGCCTCGATCAGGGCCAGCCGCTGCCGCAGGCGGTGCTGGGCATGATCGGCAATGAGTTCACCGTCGACTGGAGCCGTTACCAGAAGGGCGACTGGGACGAGCCGGCGGTTCCCGCGCTGCCGGAAACGGAGGTCGCTGCGCTTGCCGCCGAGGTTACCCGCGTTCCAACCGGCTTTACGCTGCATCCGCAGGTCGCCCGCATCGTCCAGGACCGCACGCGCATGGCAGCCGGCGAACTGCCCATGGACTGGGGTTTTGCCGAGATGATGGCGTACGCCAGCCTCGTGAAGGCTGGTGTGAAGGTGCGTATCACCGGCCAGGACAGCCGCCGGGGCACCTTCTTCCATCGCCATGCAGCGCTGCACGACCAGGTGACCGGGGAAGCCCATGTGCTGCTGGGGAACCTGGGCGAGCAGCGCGGGGCCTTCACTGTCACGGATTCGCTGCTCTCGGAAGAGGCCGTGCTGGGTTTCGAGTACGGCTACGCCACCACGGATCCGCAGGCCTTCGTCATCTGGGAGGCCCAGTTTGGCGATTTTGCCAACGGCGCCCAGGTGGTGATCGACCAGTTCATCAGCTCGGGCGAGGCCAAGTGGGGCCGGCTCTGTGGTCTGACGCTCTTTCTGCCGCATGGCCAGGAGGGGCAGGGGCCGGAGCATTCCTCCGCGCGACTGGAGCGTTTCCTGCAGCTCTGTGCAGAGATGAACATGCAGGTGTGCGTGCCGTCGACACCCGCGCAGATTTTCCATCTGCTGCGCCGGCAGATGCTGCGCGATGTGCGCAAGCCGCTGATCGTGATGACGCCGAAGAGCCTGTTGCGCCATCGGCTCGCCAGTTCACCACTGGCCGACCTGTCCCGTGGCCGTTTCCAGCCGGTGATCCAGGAGATCGATCCGCTGGAAGCACATACGATCACGCGCCTGGTTGCCTGCAGCGGCAAGGTGTTCTACGACCTGCTGGAAGCGCGGCGGACGCACAAGCTGGAAAACGTCGCCATCGTCCGTGTCGAGCAGCTGTACCCGTTCCCGTCGCGGGAATGGTCGGCCGTCCTGGACCGCCATCCCGCCGTGCGCGAGGTGGTGTGGTGCCAGGAGGAACCGCAGAACCAGGGCGCCTGGTACCAGATCCGCCATCGTCTGCAGGAGCCATTGGGCCGTGCCCAGGAGCTCTTCTACGCCGGGCGGGCACCAGCGGCTGCACCGGCACCGGGCGTGTTCCAGTTGCATGTCCACCAGCAGCAGCTTCTCGTCAACGCAGCACTTGGCATCAAGGCCGAGGGCGCCTGAGCGCAGTCACCGGAGATTGCTTGGCATGACCATCGAAGTAAAAGTCCCGCAGCTTCCCGAATCTGTTACCGATGCAACGCTGATTTCCTGGCACAAGGGGCCAGGCGATGCGGTGAGCCGCGACGAGAGCCTCGTCGATCTGGAGACCGACAAGGTGGTCCTCGAAGTACCCTCGCCGGTGCATGGCATCATCAGGGAGTTGCGCGTGCCAAATGGCGCGACCGTGAAGGCGGGCGACGTGCTTGCCGTGCTGGAGGAAGGTGAGGCGAAGTCCGCGGCCCCGGCTGCGGCGGCATCAGCGTCAGCACCAGCACCAGCCAAGTCCGCTGCACCCACTGCGCCGGCCGCAGGCAAGGCAGGGCCGGCAGCAAGGCGGGCAGCTGCCGAGAGCGGCGTGGATGTCGCCACCATCAGCGGCAGTGGCCGCGACGGGCGCGTCCTCAAGGCTGACGTCATCGCACCACGCAACGCACCGCCACCGGCTGCTGCCCCGGCGGCAGTGCCGCCAGCGGCCCTCCGGCAGGCGGTGCCGGCCGGCGAGCGCTCGGAGCGGCGGGTGCCGATGAGCCGGCTGCGGGCGCGCATTGCCGAACGCATGGTGGAAGCCCAGCACAACGCTGCGATGCTCACCACGTTCAATGAGGTGGATCTGGCTGAGGTGATGGGGCTGCGCAGCCGCTATCGCGAGGCCTTTGAGAAGCAGCATGGCGTGAAGCTCGGCTTCATGGCGTTTTTCGTGAAGGCCTGCATCGAGGCGTTGCAGCGTTACCCGGCCGTCAATGCTTCTGTCGAGGGCAGCGACATCGTCTACCACGATTACTACGATGTCGGCATTGCCGTGTCCACCGAGCGTGGCCTGGTGGTACCGGTGGTGCGCGATGCCAACCACTTGTCCTTCGCCGGCATCGAGACGGCCATCAACGACTATGGCCGCAGGGCCCGCGAGGGCAGCATCGGCATGGAAGACCTGACCGGCGGCACCTTCACCATCACCAATGGCGGCATCTTTGGCTCACTGCTCTCTACGCCGATCCTGAACCCGCCACAAAGCGCGATCCTTGGCATGCACAAGATCCAGGATCGCCCTGCCGTGGTGAACGGCCAGGTGGTGGCACGGCCGATGATGTACCTCGCGCTGACTTACGATCACCGCATCATCGACGGGCGCGAGGCCGTGCAGTTCCTTGTAACGGTCAAGGATGTGCTGGAAGACCCGAGCCGGCTCCTGTTGCAGGTCTGACGCCATGAGCAGCAAATTTGATGTCGTCGTCATCGGCGGCGGGCCTGCCGGCTACGTCGCGGCGATCCGCGCCGCGCAGAATGGCCTGGCTACGGCCTGCATCGATGCCTGGATCGGGGCGGATGGCAAGCCATCCCTGGGTGGCACCTGCCTCAACGCGGGCTGCATTCCCTCCAAGGCACTGCTGGAGTCCTCGGAGCTCTACCACCGTGCCCGCCATGAGTTTTC
Organism: uncultured Chromatiaceae bacterium; assembly: GCA_964592735.1. Taxonomy (GTDB): domain Bacteria; phylum Pseudomonadota; class Gammaproteobacteria; order Steroidobacterales; genus QUBU01. The sequence continues at coordinate 3,677 of CAZQGA010000189.1, forward strand.
CGGCCACGGCATCCGGCTTGCCGAGGTCGGCCTCGACCTGCAGGCCATGCAGGCACGCAAGTCGGCGATCATCGCGCAACTCTGCGGGGGCATCCAGGGCCTGTTCAAGGCCAACCGGGTGACGGCACTGGCCGGCCACGGGCAGCTCCTGCCCCAGAACAAGGTGCGGTATACGCCGCATGCCGGCGAACCGCAGATGCTGGAGGCCGGGCACGTCATCCTCGCGACGGGCTCCACGCCGGTGGAGCTGAAGTCGCTGCCCTTCGACGGCAAGCGCGTGGTGGATTCGGCCGGGGCGCTGGCTTTCGATGCCGTACCGAAGCGGCTGGGCGTCATCGGCGCTGGCGTCATTGGCCTGGAACTTGGCAGTGTCTGGCGGCGGCTCGGTGCGGAGGTCACGGTGCTGGAGGCCATGGACCGGTTCCTGTTCATGGCAGACGGACAGATTGCCAAGGAAGCGGAGCGGCAGCTCCGCCGCCAGGGCCTCGATATCCACCTGGGCGCCCGGGTGCAGTCCGGCGAACATACCGCCAGCGGTGTCCGGCTGCGCTATGACGACCGCCAGGGCTCACATGAGATCGAGGTAGACAAAGTCGTGGTGGCGGTGGGCCGGCGGGCCTGGACCGACGGCCTGCTCGATCCGCTCGCCGGCATCAAGCTGGACGATCGTGGCGTCATCGAGGTGGACGATTACTGCCGTACCACCGCAACCAATGTCTGGGCCATCGGTGATGTGGTGCGCGGCCCGATGCTGGCCCACAAGGGCTCCGAAGAGGGTGTCATGGTCGCGGATCTGATCGCCGGCCGCTATGGGCACATGAACTACGCACTCATCCCGTCAGTGATCTACACGACACCCGAAATCGCCTGGGTTGGCCGTACCGAGGAGGAACTGAAGCAGGCGGGTGTGGCTTGCAAGGTCGGCACCTTCAATTTTGCCGCCAGCGGTCGTGCCAAGGCCATGGATCAGGCGGCCGGGCTGGTCAAGGTGCTGGCCGACGCGGGTACGGACGAACTCCTGGGCGTGCACATCTGCGGGCCCATGGCGGGTGAGCTGATCAGCGAAGCCGTCGTTGCCATGGAGTTCCAGGGAACGGCGGAAGATCTGCAGCGCACCATCCACGCGCATCCGACCCTCGCCGAGGCTATCCACGAGGCTGCACTTTCGGTGGACCGGCGCGCGATCCACGCCCTCAATCGCTGAGCCCTGCGCGGACGCACGATCCGGGCTGCGACTCGGGTATCATGCGGGCGTTGTTGTTGCGGGATCCCGCCGGGTGCGGGCGCTCGCCATTTCCGCAGGCGTCGGACCTTCCTGGCCGACCCTGCTCCGGGCAGGAAGCGCATGGCTGGCCACAGCAAATGGGCGAATATCCAGCACCGCAAGGGCGCCCAGGACAAGAAGCGCGCGAAGGCGTTCACGCGGCTCATCCGTGAGTTGGCCGTGGCCGCCCGCATGGGGGGGGAGGACGCCGCCACCAATCCGCGGCTGCGCCTGGCACTCGATCGCGCGCGGGCGCAGAACATGCCGCGCGACAC
>CAZQGA010000190.1:0-5202 GCA_964592735.1 uncultured Chromatiaceae bacterium
CGGTCTCCAGGGCGTGGTTGTAGCGCGCGTTCTCCATGAACTGGCTGGTGCCGAAAGCACCCTGCTCCTGCATCATTTCCATGCCGACGCTGGTCCCGCGCGGCAGGCCCTGGCCGGCGAGTTTGAGGCGGGCCTCCGGTACGCGATCGGCAGCGACGAGGATTGCACCGCTCTTCGGGTCGATTCGGTGCGGGATGTCCGTGGCGTTGAGTGCGTTCATGATCTCGCCGGATTCCTGCTGGCTCACGTTGCTGAACAACATGGCGTAGCTCGGTTCGCGGACGTAGAACGCAGCGGTGACCCCGACGGCAATGGCGATGGCGAGGCCTGCGAGCAGGAGCAGCTGGCGCAGGCCTGGGATGCGGTTCAGTGCGGCAAGGGGGCTGGTTTCGGCGGCTTCCATGATGGCTTACCTTGTGGATCCTGCGGTTGCCTGTCGGCAATCAGATGGGCATGTTCATGACTTGCTGGTAGGCCTCGACGAGGCGATTGCGCACCTCGGTCATGGCCTGGAACGACAGGCTTGCCTTCTGCATCGAAACCATCACCTCGGCGACGCTGACGTCGGCTGCGCCGGTTTCGAAGCGGGTGGCCAGTGACTGTGCGGCGGCTTGCTGTTCGCTGACGGAATCGATCGACTGCCGCAGCACTTCGCCAAAGTTCACGCCACCCGGGCCGGCTGCCTGCGCCGGCTGGCCGGGGGCCTGGATCTCGGCCGAGAGGGCCCGCATCTGGCCCAGAACCTTGCTGATTTCCATCTCGATCACGGTTGTTCCTCCAGTCAAGGGGGCTGGCTGCGGCGTCAGCCGGCCAGCACAGGAGCGTCACGCCCCGGCACCGCGACGCCGGCGCCACGCAGGCGGGCGAGCTTGTAGCGAAGGGTGCGTGGGCTGATGCCCAGCATTTCGGCGGCCCGCTTGCGGCTGCCGCTGCGCTGGAGCGCCTCGATGATCAGCCGGCCCTCGACGTTCTGCAGATTGCTGTGCAACGGCGGGAGCGCGGGGGCTGTCGTAACGGCTGCCGCACTGGCCGGCTGGTGGGCAGGGCCGGCATCCGGCGGGAAACCGTTGAAGGCCGCTGCATCGAAGTGCAGTTCTGCCGGCGTGATGTCACGTCCGCCGGCAAGGATGACCGCCCTCTGCATGAGATTGGCGAGCTCACGCACGTTGCCGGGCCAGGGATGGACGCGCAGCGCCTGTATGGATTGCGCCGTGAGGCGGGGCGCGGGCCGTGCCTTGTCGGCCGCTGCGGCGATGAAAAACTCCGCCAGCGGAGCGATGTCCGCCGGCCGCTGCCGCAGTGCGGGCAGGGTGATGGGGAAGACGCTCAAGCGATAGTAGAGATCCTCGCGGAAGCGCCCGGCACGCACCAGCGCACGCAGGTCCTGGTTGGTGGTGGCGAGCACACGCACGTCGAGCGCGACCGGGCCACGGGCGCCGATGCGTTCGACCTCGCGTTCCTGCAGGACGCGCAGCAGCTTCGCCTGCAGGGACACGCACATTTCACTGATCTCGTCGAGCAGCAGCGTGCCGCCCTGGGCTTGCTCGAACTTGCCGGGGCGTGATTCGTGGGCGCCGGTGAAGGCGCCCTTCTCGTGGCCGAAGAGCAGCGCCTCGAGCATGTTTTCCGGGATGGCCGCGCAGTTGACGGCGACGAAGGGGCCGGTGGCGCGTGGAGACTGCTGGTGGATGAAACGCGCGAAGACTTCCTTGCCGGTGCCAGACTCGCCACTGAGCAGCACGGTGCTGTCGGCGGCGGCGACGCGTGCCGCCAGCGCCAGCGCCTCGAGCGTGACGGGGTCTTCCGCCACCATACCGGTTGCCGGCAGTTCGCGCGGCACGAGCCGCTCAAGTTTGGCAACGAGGGTCTGCGCCGCGAAGGGCTTGACGAGGTAGTCGGTGGCACCGGCCATCATCGATGTGACCGCGTGGTCGATGCTGCCATAGGCCGTAATCATCAGCACCGGCAGTTGTGGCCAGCGGGCGCGAATGTGTTCAAGGAGCGCTGAGCCATCCATGGGTTTCATCTGGTAGTCGGTGTCGACGGCAGCATCGCGGGTGTCCGCGAGGATTTGCAGTGCCGTGCTGCCGTCACCGGCGAGCATCACCTTGAAGCCGGACAGGCGCAGGGTCTCGGCCAGCGCCTCGCGCAGCCGCTGGTCGTCTTCGACGAGAAGGATCGGCTGCAGCTTCATGCGACGTTCCTGTGGGGGTTGCCGGTGTGGTCTGCCGGCCGTGCAACCGGCAGGCGCAGGACGAAGGTGGTGGTGCCCGGTGTGCCGCTCACCAGCGAGACGTCACCCTGGTGGGCGCGGGCAATGGAACGTGCGACGGGCAGACCGAGGCCGGTGCCGTCGGGCCGGGAGGTGAAGAACGGGTCGAAGATGCGACGCGCCTGCATTTCATCGATGCCTGGACCGTTGTCGATGACGCTCACCTCGGCCTGCAGGCTCGAGGCGTGCGCAATGATGCGGACGCGGGCGGCAGGTCCCGCGGCATTGAGCGCATTGGTGGCAAGGTTGAGCAGCGCGCTGGCCAGGGTCTCGCGGTTGCCGGCGAGGCGCACGCGCGTGGCCGGCCGGCTGATGCTGAGTACCTGGCCCGGCTGGATGAGGCCACCCAGTGCGATTTCGACGCTGTCGAGCAGTTCATCGAGCACGAAGTGCTGGTCGGAGGTCGCCGTGCCGCGGGCGAACCGCAGCATGTCGCCGACCAGTTGCTCGAGGTCGTTCAGGCAGCTGACAGCCTTGCCGAGTAGTTCATCGCGCTGCTGCAACGGCAGATCGGCACGCCGGGCATTGGTCGCGTACAGCAGGCTTGCGGTGAGTGGCGTGCGCACCTGGTGGGCCAGTGCTGCCGCCATTTCACCGGTGGCTGCGAGGCGGCGGTGGCGGGCGAGCAGTTCCTCGATCTTGCGCTGGCCGGTGACATCGGTGAGCAGGAGCACGCGGCCAGGACCTGGTTCCACGGGCTTCTGGGAGAGCTGCACGCGGCGTCCGTCGCGGAGCACCAGATCGCCGTCGCTGCCGGCAGCGGGGCCGAGCCTGCGTTCACGCAGGGCCGGCCAGCTGGCGCCTGCCACCTCCTCGCCGAGGAGCTGGGCAGCTGCCGTGTTGGCCTGTTGCACGATGCCATCGCCATCCACCAGCAGCACGCCGGCGGGCAGTGTCTCCAGGAGCGCAGACAGGCGCTGGGCCAGGTCGGCGTTACGCTGTGACTGTTCGGCCTGGCGCTGGTTGGCGCCCTGCAACTGGCGGCGCAGGCGCACCGACTCGCGTTTCAGCGCGCGGTAGGAACCCTCGAGTTCCCGTGCGACCTCGCCGAATGCGGCAAACGCTGCGGCCAGGGTGCTGGCATCGCCTGGCAACGGAATGCCGGTGGGGCAGGTGGTGGCAGGTGGGACAGTCATACCCGATACCAGCAAAAATCGTGCCGTTCCGGGCTTGTCGGTGTAACTGTTTGTTTAGGCTTGGGATCCGCAGGAGCGAAGGCGCAGCTGCCAGAAACTTGGAAGCAGCTGGAGACGATTTGTCAGAATTTTGACGTTTTGAAAATGCCAGTCTCGGTGAACACGCCGGTGCCCTTGCTGAAGGCGACCTGGCGGCGATGCCGGCGGAACACCATTTTCTCGAGGCTGGCGGCGACTGCGGGCGTCAGACGCTCGAAACGGGTCTGCAGCCAGCGGTTCCCGGAGCGCTCGACGCTGCCGACGATGCGGGCGGGCAGGCGCAGCGGCAACGCCAGCACCGGATTGGCGTAGATCACCGCATAGCCGGAATCACCAGGTTTCGCTTTGGTCTGGTCGGGCCCCGACCACTCCACGCTCTGGCTGCGCAGGACCAGGGAATGCCGGGCGGGCAGCCCCCCCTGGTCGGCAAGCAGGCGCCCCACCAGGGAGAGCAGCACGTCGACCTTGACCTGCAACTGCAGCAACTCGGGGCTGGTGTGATGGCCCGCGTCGCTGGCCGGATCGCGTGGAGCTTCCTCGTACACCGCCAGCGCCTGCAGGGCGCGTGCGTTCTCGTGGTTGGCATGATCGAGCTGGGTCAGGTCGCCGAGATCGGCTGCGACCCAGGCAAAGGGCAGGCGCTCGAACAGTGAGATGCCCTCGAATTCCGTGCTTGCCTGTGCACTCATGTCCGGGTCACCTCCGCAGGTTGCAGCCAGGCGACATGGTCGCCGCTGGCGTTGTGTCCGTAAGCGCGTATCGCCCGGTTCCCCAGCGCAGCGACGGCCTGCAGGCGCTGGCGTTCGCTTTGCAGGCGCCCGATGGCCTGCTCATTGCGGTGGAGGACCCCGCGCAGCACGTCCTGGCTGGCGGCCAGATCCGCGGCAGCGGCGGGATCGGTGAACCACTGCTCCAGCAGCTGGCGGCGCTCGGCGTCGAGTACACCGGCTTGTGCCCACTCACCGCGCTCGAGATGCTGCTCGACCGCCGTGGTGATGGCGAGGATTTCATCCAGCCGTTGCATGTCTGGCGGTCCGCCTCAGGCGCTCACTGGCGTGCCGGCGGGCAATGGCGCATGGGCAGCAGCGGGGCGGGCGATGCCAGTCCAGCCGGAACGGATTTCATCCATCAGGGAAGCCACCTCGTCGAGGCGGGCTTCGTCATTGCAGAAATTCGCCTCCACCAGCCGCCGCATCATGTAGTCGTAGAGCCGTTCGAGATTGTCGGCCAGCTCGCCGCCGCGTTCGCGGTCGAGCGAAGTGCGCAGCCCGTCGATGAGGCTGATCGCGCGGCCGATGGCCTCGCCCTTGGCGGCAACTTCGTTGCGCCGCAGGTGCCCCCGGGCGGTGGCGATGCGGTCGACGGCGCCCTCCATCAGTCGCAGGATGAGCTGGATGCGGTCGCCGCTTGCAGCGCCATAGGCTTCGTTGGTGCGGTATTGCCCGAGGGCATTGCCGGGGGTTGCGTTCATGTGCAGTCCTGTACGGTGAAGGCTGGCTAGCGCTGGCTGCTCTGGCCAAGCTGCTGTGAGAGGTAGTTGCTGGTCCGGGTGAGCTGGCTCATCAGGCTGTCAAGGGCGAGGAACTGCTTCTGGTAGCGGGCCTGCACCTGTTCCATGCGGGCATCGAGCGCCGTACGCCGGCTGCTGATGTCGCTGAGGCGGCTCTTGAGCCCCTGTTCCCGCGCCTGGATGCGGCTGTCGCCGCCGAGGAAGTCATCGACGATGCCTTTCATCCGCACCGCGATGCCGTCCTG
>CAZQGA010000191.1:0-5198 GCA_964592735.1 uncultured Chromatiaceae bacterium
GGACTCCGGGCCGGGCATCCCGCCAGCAGACCGCACACGGGTATTCAGCCGCTTTTTCCGCCTCACCGGCAGCGGCGTCGCAGGAACGGGCCTCGGCCTGGCCATCGCCCAGAGCATCGCCAGCAACCACCGTGCGGAGATCGAACTGGGTGACAACCCCGACGGACCAGGACTGCAGGTCACAGTGCGCTTTCCTGCGTCGTCCGCCACTTAAGCGGGCGTTAAGAGAACCCCGGTAGATTGCAAACCGTGGTTCAGGCAGGTTGATTGCGAGAGAGTCCCCCAAAGCAACCGCGAACGCAGGTAACAGCCTCCACGAGAGCTCCAGAGAGTAAAGCGAACGAAAACAGGCCGGCTCCCCCCCGGCCTGTTTTTTTCAGCCTGCATTGCCCTGATGCAGCAGTCATTTCTAAGGCGGCCTTAAGTGTCACCCGCTAGCTTGCACAGCCATCGGGTTTTGTTGCGCAGGTTCCAGCAATGGCCGCTCTTCGACATACCAGAATCCTGTTCACTACCGGCGCCGTCGCTGCCATCGTCATTGGCGCGGCTGCAATCCTCCCCACGGCATGGCACTCCCCCGCCAGGGCCGCGATCCCCCCTGAGCCGCCCGCGACATCCTCCACGGCGGCGGCGCCGGTCTCTGCCCTCACTGCTGGCCTGCCCGACTTCAGCTCCCTCGTCGAACGCTACGGCCCTGCGGTGGTCAACGTCACCGTCAAGCAGGAGGTGAAGACCGCCGCGCGCGCCCCGTTCCAGGGCATGCCGGGCTTCGGCGATCCGGGTGACGATGCACAGCAGCTCCTGCCGTTTTTCTTCCGTGGCATGCCGACGCCCCCTCGCCAGCCCATGATGGGCGAGGGCTCGGGCTTCATCATCAGCCCGGACGGCCTGATCCTCACCAACGCCCATGTGGTGGACGATGCCGGCCAGGTGACGGTAAAGCTCACCGACAAGCGTGAGTTCACCGCCAGGGTGCTCGGCAGGGACAAGGCGACGGATGTTGCCGTGCTGAAGATAGACGCCAGCAACCTCCCGGCCGTGGCGATGGGCAATCCCGCCGACCTCAAGGTCGGCGAGTGGGTGCTCGCCATCGGCTCGCCCTTTGGTTTCGACAACACCGTCACTGCCGGCATCGTCAGCGCCAAGGGCCGCTCACTGCCTGACGACACCTACGTGCCTTTCATCCAGACGGACGTGGCGGTGAACCCGGGCAACTCCGGTGGCCCGCTCTTCAACCTCAGGGGCGAAGTGGTCGGCATCAACTCGCAGATCTTCAGCCGCACCGGCGGTTACCAGGGACTTTCCTTCGCCATTCCCATCGATGTCGCCATGCGGGTCCAGCAGGAACTCGTGGCGACCGGGCATGTGTCCCGCGGCTGGCTCGGTGTCGGCATCCAGGGCATGAGCCGTGAACTGGCAGCCAGCTTTGGCCTCGACCACCCGCGCGGCGCGCTGGTCTCGCAGGTGCAGCCGGACAGCCCGGCCGCACAGGCGGGCGTCCGCGCTGGCGACGTGATCGTCGAATACGACGGCCAGCCGGTCGCCGATACCGGTGACCTGCCACCACTGGTGGGCGCAAGCACCGTGGGCAGCAGCGCCCGCCTGAAGGTGATCCGCGACGGCAAGGAGCAGATCCTGACGGCGAAGATCGCACAACTGGCCGAGGCCGGTGCTGCGGATGGCAATCCGGCCGCCGGCGGACATGCCCCCGGCGGCCTCGGCGTGGCCGTGGCCGACCTCAGCCCGGAGCAGCGCGCCCAGCTCGGCCTGCAGGCCGGTGGCGTCGTGGTCACCGCGGTAGCCGATGGCCCGGCTGCCGAGGCAGGCATCCAGCGCGGGGATGTGCTGCTGCGCCTGGGCCAGACGGACATCAGGGACGTGCGCCAGCTCCGGCAACTGGTGACGGCGGCACCTCCCGGCAAGCCGGTCCCCATCCTGGTGCGGCGCGGGGAGAACACGCTCTTTCTCGCACTCGAGCCTTTGTCGCGAAACGGGTAATCCCCGTGCCTGTGCGTGCGCGGGCCGGCCAGTCGCCGCCGGCCCGCGCAGATCCTCGCCGATGGCTAAAGCAGGCCGTGCTCGCCCAGCACGTCGATGAATCGCGCTGCGTAACTGTCCCAGTCATGTCGGCGGGCAGCGGCCTGCTGACTCTCCGCCACGGCACTGCGCCACTGCGCATCAGCCATCAGCCGCGCCAGCACCGGTGCAAATGCGGCGGCTGACGGCTCATCCACCACGACTGCCGATCCCGTGCCGGTAAACACCTCGCTCGCACCGACCGCCCGCGAGGTCAGCACCGGGCAGCCGCAAGCGGCCGCTTCCAGGCACACCAGCCCGAAGGTCTCGATCAACGCCGGATGAAACAGCAGGTCGGCCGCATGGTAATAGCGCTCCACGCTGTCCGTGCGGGGCTGCGTGATCAGCCCGCAGGACAGGCCGTGACGCTCGAGTTCAGCCCGCAGCAGGCCGGTATTTTCACTGTGCCCGACAGCAAGCAGGCGCAGGCCTGCGCGGCACCCTGGCGGCAGCCGGGCCAGGGCAGCCACCAGAATATCCATGCCACGCAGCGGGAAATGCCCGGAGGCCACAAAGGCCACAAGGAATTCCCCGGGTGCCACGCCAAGCTCAGCGCGCACCTTCTCATGCCATTGCGCGCGGTCAGCACCGGTGAATTGGCGTGGATTGTGGCCCGGACGGATCACGACGAACCGCTCTGGCGGCAGGCCGAAGCGCCGCTGGCACTCTTCACGGACCAGGCTGGAATTGACCACCAGCAACTGCAGCGCCTGCGAACGCACCGCCCGGGCCTGGGCTGCCGCCAGGCGTTGCGCCTCGCGTGACGCCTCACCCAGCAGGTCCATCTCGCGCGCGACGAGGTTGTGGACCAGCAAGACGTCCTGGCTGGCCAGATCGCCATCGCCGATGACCAGATCGGCATGGGAGCGCCGCACGGCACGCTCGCGCAACAGCTGCAGCTGCTCACGCCCGAGCAGCTTCCGTGCAAGAAATTGCCGCCCGGCGCCGCCCAGCGGATAACGCGGGATGCCACCCGCCGCCCGTACAGCCACAATGTCGAGACGATCGGCGACGACCTCCACGACGTACCCGGCCGCGCTCAGGCCTTCGACGAGGGCCAGGGCCACGCGCGAGCTGCCGGCATAGCGCCGCACACTGCGGGTCGAGATCACGATATGGCGGCGCACGGCTGCGCTCACGGCATCCATCCCTGGTCCTGGCCTGGCATCGTCAATGTACCGCCAGGGCGGTCACTGCGCGGGCAAAAGCCCGGGTACGCCCGGTAAGCTGTTCGAGGCGTGTCAGCCCGGAAGCCCGCATCCCGTCGTCCCGCAGGGCGGCGTCGATGATGGTGCGCAACCGGTCGGGCGTAAGCCGATCGGCGGGCACCTGGCAGCCGGGCCGGCTGATGTCCGCCATGAAGGCCCTATTCTTGTCGTCGTAGGCGATGTTCACGAATGGGACGCCCGCGGCAAAGGCCATGATGGACGAATGCAGCATCATGGAGACGACGAGATCCATCTGGCGGTAAGCCCAGGCCAGCTGTGGCGCCGCGAGGCGCACGACGCGCAGGCGCGGCAACAACTGCCGCAGGCGGGGCAGCAGGCGCACTTCGGCATCGGCGTGCACCAGATAGCAGAGCGCAGCCCCCCGTCTGTCCGCCAGCTCCGCCAGCACGCCCGCACAGGTTTGCAGTGCGCCCTCGAGGTGCTGCTCCTCGCCCCGCCAGCCATGTGCCGCCAGGTTGAAACCGATGCGTGGTGCCCGCCCCAAACGCGGCCACCAGCGACGACGCGGCGCCAGGAACAGCGCTGGGTCCCCCGTGCATTCGCTCTCGTGCCCCAGCGAGGCGAGCAGCGCCCGTGTCTGTCCGTCGCGCACGCTCGCGAGTGCCGCGCGCTCATGCAGGTGATGGATGCTGTCGATCTGCGCAGGCGCCAGTGGCCCATCGTCCAGGTTGCGGTTGAAGCCGGCCCCGAAGACGGCCAGCGGAATGGCGATGCCAGCCAGCGCCTGCGCATCGAGCGGCAGGCCCCAGCGTGAGTACAACCCGCCCCCGCCGATGATCGCCAGATCATGGTCGTTGATCTCGCGCAGCTGGCGGGCCGTCAGTGGCTCCTGCAGCACGCGCAGGCGCCTGCTGGTCCAGCGGATGGCGCCTGCCTGCTCCTCGAGCAACTGGCGGATTGCGAGGACCACGGCTGCATCGCCGACGTTGTGCCGGGGCCGGAAGTGGAAATGGATGATGCGCAGGCGGGCCACGCTCAACTCCGGCAGCAAGCCTGGCGTCGGGTGACTTCCCTCATCCCGTTACCCGGCGGCGCAGCGATCGTCCGAGCCGGTAGAGGGGCCGCGGCACCGGCCGCAACAGCAGGGCCATGCAGCGCTGTGCGGGCGTGAAGCGGTGCCCCTGCGCACGGGCATGGACGAGGATCTCCGCCGTCAGGGGCCGCTTGCGTCCGCCAGCCAGCAGCTTGGTCACCACATATCGATTGCGCTCGCGCTGCCAGCGTGTGAGGTCGAACACCCCGGCAAAGCGCTCCAGCAACCCCAGCATCTCCAGCGTGTAGAGCACCCGGCAGCACTTCATGCATTGCGAGCAATTGCGTCCATCGAGGCTCTCCGTGGCGCAGACATTCAACCAGCGCTCCGCCCCGGGAACCTCCGCCACGAGGCGCGTCTTTTCGATGCGCGTGTACTGGCTGCCGACCGCGACCAGGTCGAGCGATCCCGACGACAGCAGCGGTAGTGCCACGGGATCGACCAGGGCGGAGTCATAGGTCGGCACAACGGCGAGGTCGCGATACTGGAATGTCGACGCATAGTAAAAGCGCCGGAACAGCCCTTGCAGCACGAGGGCCACCGCCATGTTGCGCGTGGTATGTGTCAGCTCGAAGTCCATGGGCAGCAGTTCGGCAAGATTTGAATCCACCGCGATGAACGGCAGGCCGATGTCCTGCGGATAGCCGCGGATAGCCGCGTAGCGCTGGTGGAAAAGATGGCGCGCCCGTGCCGGGTCACGCGTGCCATGTGAACCGACATTGTTGAACGTGAGGTGGGTCAGCCGGAAGCTGGCCGGCACCGGTGCCAGGAGGTGGTCATGGATGACGGCAAAGGAGTCGATCCCGGCCGAGAAACCGGTGCCGACGCCAGTCACCGCCCCGTCTGGAACGACCTCGACC
>CAZQGA010000192.1:0-5165 GCA_964592735.1 uncultured Chromatiaceae bacterium
CGCTGGCAATCGGCCATGACCCGGCTGACCGCGTCCCCGGACTGCAGCTTGGCGGTGCGCGCAGGCGCCAGCGGCAGCAGCGCGTAGTAGAACTTGTCGCGCAGCATGGCGAGGATGTGGAAGGCCACGTAATGGCCCGTGTAGTTCTCGATATAGGAAGCCAGCCCCACGATCGTGCCCGTGAGCGCGATCCACTGCACCTGCGTCCAGATGATTCCCCAGCTCACCACGCCGGGCTCGGCGCTGGAAACGTAGATGCCAATACTTGCCGCGGCGATGCCGAGCAACGCCGCCTGGGCGATGATCTTGGCCACACGCGCCACCAGCGACACGTACATGATGCCGTTGAAGGGGCGCATGTAGACCAGCAGCCGCTGGATGATCTGGTTGTTGCTGAGCTGCGCCGCCCGGGCGGCAACGGATTCAGTGGCACTCATCCCGATTTTCCCTTCAGGCAACGCCATTCGCAGCAACAGCGCCACTGCGATGGGTCTCCATGTCACGCTTGGCGCGGACCATGCCCGCGTAAATGCCGCCATGCACGAGCAACTGCTCGCGGGTACCGCTCTCGGCGAGCTTTCCGCCCTCCATGACGACGATGCGGTCCGCCTGCTCGATCGTGCTCAGGCGATGCGCGATCAATAGTACGGTCTTGTTGCGGGTCAGCCGTTCCAGCGCGCGATTGAGCAGGGCCTCGGTTTCGACGTCGATCTGGGAGGTGGGCTCGTCCAGAATCACGATCGGGGCATCCTTGAGCAGTGCCCGCGCGATGGCGAGCCGCTGCGCCTGGCCACCGGAAAGTGCCATCCCCTGGTCACCGACGCGCGTATCGAAGCCATCGGGCGTGGCGCGGATGAAATCGTATAGCTCAGCCGCCTGGCAGGCAGCGACGAGCTCCGCTTCGGTGGCGTCAGGCCTGGCAATGCGCAGGTTGTCGGCAATGGTGCCGTAGAACAGGAACGGGTCCTGGGGCACCAGTGCGATCTGGCGGCGAATCCACTCGAGCGACAGCTCCTTCTCCGGCACGCCATCGAAGAGGATCTCCCCGGATTGCGGCTCGAGCGTGCGCAGCAGCAGGTTGGTCACCGTGGTCTTGCCCGAGCCACTGCGGCCGATCAGCGCCACTGTCTCATTGGGCGCAAGCTGCAGGCTCAGCCGCTCGATGGCCGGGCGCTCGACACCCGGATAGGTGAAGGTCACGTCACGCAGCTCGATGCTGACCGGCTTGCCCTGGACAGCCGCCGGGTGCCCACCGGCGGAACTCGTCACCGGCGGCTTCTCATCGAGGAACTGGACGATCTTGCGCGCGACCTCGCGACCGACGGCGCCGGCGAAGAAGAACTCACCGACCAGCAGCAGCGTGCGGCTGAACTCCAGCGAGAGCAGCACCACGGCAACCGCCTCGCCGGGTGACATGAAGCCACCGCTGTACCGGTACAGCGACACGCCCATGGCCACGGCCGTGGAAAACAGGGCGAAACCGAGTTCCATGAACAGGAACTGGCTCTGCGCCACCAGCAGCAGCTTCATGGTGACGACCCGCTGTACCTCGTTGCCTTTCTCGATCTCCTTGCCACGGCGCTCGGCAGCATTGAACATTTTCAGGGTCGCCATGCCCTGGATGGAATCGAGGAATTGCGCGCTGTTGCGGTTCTTGACCTCGGCATTCTGCGCACTGATGCGGCGGAAGCCGCGGGCGGAGGAGCCGACGAACAGCGGCGTCAGCGGCACGCCGGCCAGCATCCACAGGCCCACCACCCAGTCGATCCAGAAAATCGCCGCGCAGAGGAAGATCGGCGTCGCGATGGCCACCCAGACCTGCACGAAATAGACGCTGAAGTAATAGTCGAGGTACTCCACGCCATCGGTGGCCGTGTTGGCAATCTCCCCCGTGCGCCGCTTGCCGAGCAGGCCAGGGCCGAGCTGTACCACCTGCCGGTAGATCTGGTCGCGGACGTTGACCTTCGCCTCGGCCGAGGCGCGAAACTGGCCCGTGCGGAACAGCCAGGCAAGGGCGGCCTTCGCCAGCACCAGCAGCACGAGGATCCCAAGCCAGGCGCGCAGCAGGTTGCTGCCGAGGATGGCAGCGTCCACGGCCAGGCCCAGGACGTAATACAGGACGATGGTGGCGGGAATGGAGGCCAGGCCCGCCAGGAGGCCGGCCTTGACCCACTTCATGGTGGCCGGGGTAATCAGCCTGTCGTCAACACCAAGCATGCAGATACGCTCCTCCGGCCGGCTCGCCCGACCTCAGGCCCGCAACCATAAACCCTGCAGCAGGGTTCAAGGTCAAGTATTGCGAACCCTTGACCTTGAAGCCGGGTGCAAGGTGGATCATGCCTCCCGAAGCGGCCCCTTCGGGTCGCGGGAAGCGTATCGCCATGAGCCAGGCCCTCGCCACCAGCACTGCCCAGAATCCCATGCTGCGCGTCAAGATTGCCGGTATGGACTGCGGCAGCTGTGCCCTGACCATCGAGAACAGCATGCGCCAGCTCCCGGGCGTGAAATCCGCGGCGGTGAGCTTCACGACGGAATCCATGGAGATCGAGGGCAGCGCCACGCTGGAACAGGTCGAGCAGCGCCTGCGTGAGCTCGGCTACCGGCTGCAGGGCAACGAGCCACAGGCACAAGCGGCAGCTCCGGCGGAGACAGCCCGTGGCGCCGCGGGGTTCCTGCGCTTCCTCTGGTCGCAGCGGCGCCTGCGGGTTGCCCTGCTCGTCACGGGCATCGTCCTGGCCGGAATCCCGCTGCTGTCCGGAGCACCCCTCGTCGCCGGCTTCCAGCCGCTCGACCTGCTGTTTGGCCACGCCGTCATCATCATCGGCACGCCCGTGTTCATCAAGGGGCTGCGGGCATTGCTGTTCGCACGCCATATCACCATCGACCTGCTGATGGCCGTGGCCTCGATCGGCGCCCTCGGCATCGCCGCCACGGGTGAAGCCGTGACGGTGATCCTGTTGTACGTCCTGGGTGAGGCACTGGAAGCCTATAGCGCCGAGCGGGCGCGCAGTTCGCTGCGCAGCCTGATGTCCCTGCAACCACAGGAAGCCACCGTCCTGCGCGAGCACCGCGGCGGGCACGGGCCGGAGGCCGGAGCTCATGGGCATGACCATGGCGACGCCGGCGGCCATGAGGCGCACGATGAACACACCGCCTGTGGCCATGATCACCACGGCCACGATCATGCCGCACATGACCACGAGGAAGACCACGACCACGACGAACATGAACACGGGCACGGGCACGGGCACGAGCACGAGCACGAGCACGAGCATGAACACGGGCATGCGGCCCACGCCCATGCTGACGATCATGGTCATGATCACCACCCGCACGAAGCCCATGACGGGCACGCCGCCTGCGATCACGATGACCATGGGCACGGCCATGAGCATGCGGCACATGCCCACCAGTCCGACCACGACCACGATCATGACCATGCCGGACATGGCCAGGCTCACGATCATGCCGGTCACACGAGGCATGATCATGGGAATCATGACCACGCAAAGCCGCAGGAAGACGCCGACGTCCACTACCACCAGCTCGTGGTACCCGTGGACCAGGTCAAGGTCGGTGAAACGGTACTCGTGCGTCCCGGCCAGCGCATTCCGGTGGACGGCCTCATCATCCGCGGCAGCTCCGCGGTCAACCAGGCCGCGGTGACGGGTGAAAGCCTGCCGGTATCGCGCAACGAGGGCGATGAGGTCATGGCCGGCACGGTCAACGGCGAGGGAGCGCTCGAGATCCGTGTGACCCGCCCGGCCGGCGATGCGACGATCGCGCGCATCGCACGCCTGGTGGAGCAGGCGCAATCCCAGCGCAGCCCGGCAGAGCGGTTCATCGACCGCTTCGCCCGCTGGTACACGCCTGCAGTCGTCCTGCTGGCGCTCCTCGTGGTCGTAATCCCGGTGCTGGCCTTCGGCCAGCCGCTGCTCGATGGCGCCGACGGCAGCCACGGCTGGCTCTACCGCGGCCTCGCGCTCCTGATCATCGCCTGTCCCTGCGCACTGGTGATCAGCATTCCAGTGACGGTGGTGAGCGGTCTTACCCGGCTTGCCAACCTCGGGGTGCTGGTCAAGGGCGGTGCGCAGCTCGACCGGCTGGCCGACGTGCGCGCCGTGGCTTTCGACAAGACCGGCACGCTGACCTACGGCCGCCCGCAGGTTACCGCCGTGCGCACCGCCGAATGCAGGCACGATGAAGAAGCGATCCAGGATTGCGAGCGCTGCGAGGACGTCGTCGCACTCGCTGCGAGTGTCGAGCGTGCGTCCGAACACCCGGTGGCCCATGCCATCGTGGCGGATGCCTCATCGCGCCAGGTCGAGCACCGCTACCAGGCCTCCACGGTCACCGCCCACGCCGGTCGCGGGATCAGCGGCCAGCTGGGCAATGGCATGAAGATCGCCGTCGGCAGTGATGCGCTCTTTGCCACCGGCGCCCCCATCGACGCACCGCTGACGGAACACGCTGCCGGCGCCCGCAACGCCGGCCAGACCATCATGTACGTCGCCCGGGATGACAAGGTCATCGGCTTCATTGGCGTACAGGACGAGATCCGCGATGCCAGCCGCACGGCGCTGGCCGAACTCCATGGCAGCCACCCGCCGGTCGCCGCCGCCATGCTGACCGGCGACAACCCCCAGGCGGCGGCCCGCGTCGCTGAACGGGTGGGCAACATCGACGAAGTGCGCGCCGGCCTCCTCCCCGAGGACAAGTTGCGTGCCATCGAGGAACTGCGCGGGCGCTATGGCAGCGTCGCCATGGTGGGCGACGGCATCAACGATGCCCCCGCCCTGGCCCGTGCCGACGTCGGCATCGCCATGGGCGCCGGCACCGCCCAGGCGATGGAAACCGCCGACGTCGTCCTAATGCAGGACGACATCTCCCACGTCCCCATGGCGCTGCGCCTCGCCCGCCGTTCACGCACCCTGGTGAAGCAGAACATCGCGCTCAGCCTGGGGCTCAAGCTCGCCGTGCTGGTACTCGCAGTACCCGGCATCACCACCCTCTGGATGGCTGTCGTGGCAGACGTCGGCGCCACCATGCTGGTGACGCTCAACGGCATGCGGATCCTGCGGGAGAAGTGATGCCTGGTGCCGGTGTTGCGGTTCTTCGGTAAATCCCCTGTCTCGCGGCAACAAGCCACCTGACAGCGGCCGAAA
>CAZQGA010000193.1:0-5151 GCA_964592735.1 uncultured Chromatiaceae bacterium
AGGTCCGGCAGATCGGTGTAGAGCGTGATGGGCAGGTCCGGGGCAAAGTCCCGTGCGCTGCTCGCCGAGAGGAACGCCTCGGCCACGTAATGCGGCCGGCGCGTTGCCACGTAGACCATGCCGGTGCCTGCCCTCGTCATGCCGCTGCTCCCGCTGTCCTCAGTCTGCGCCGCCGGCGGCGAGTCCAAGATGCCGCAGGATGCCGCCATCGAGCCCGGCGCGGAACGCCGCACGCCGTGCCGCATCGACCGTGTCCCGGCGCGTGAATTCCCGTTCCATCTGCGTTGCGACGGGCGTGCCGAGCAGTTCGTAGATCTCCTCGGTGCCCCGCGGATGCAGGTAGCCCACCGGCAGCTTCACGCCAGCGCTGCGCCTGAGGCCAAGGCTGCTGGTGATGCGCGCGAGCGAGGGCTCCGGCTCGCGG
Source organism: uncultured Chromatiaceae bacterium (assembly GCA_964592735.1). Classification (GTDB taxonomy): domain Bacteria; phylum Pseudomonadota; class Gammaproteobacteria; order Steroidobacterales; genus QUBU01. The sequence goes on from CAZQGA010000193.1 coordinate 425, forward strand.
CGCAGCGCATCGGTGTCGACGATCACGCTGCGCGGGCCGAGCGTGTCCAGCCAGCGGGCGTGGCACTGGTTCCAGAATGCCGCGGCCACGGCCGGGGCCGTGTCGTGGAGCAGGAACGCCGGGGCTTCGGTTGCGATGCGCACGCAGCTGGCATACCAGTCCTCCGGGTCACGCACGGCGAGTGCCACGGCAAAGTCCTGCCGGCGTTGCGCGGTGACGGCGTCCCGGTAGAACCCGCTGCCGGTGAGCCCCGCCCATGCCGCGGGCTGCTCGCGCATGAAGCGCTGCAACTCACCCACATACCGCGGATCAACGTACTCGCCGGGGCCAAGCGCCACACGATCCCGGTAAATGGGGCCGTGCTTCCAGCCCAGCAGCATGGTCGCGGTACGCAGGCCGGTGAAGTTCTGCCGCAGCATCCAGGTGAGCAGGTTGGTGCCCGAGCGCATCAGGCCGGCGATGCGCACCAGCGTCACCGGTTCCGTCGCCGCTGCGGGGCCGGGTTCGCTCACGGCGGCAGCAGGTCGAAGGCGATGCAAAGCCTCTCCTCATCGGAGCGGAACGGGATCGTCCGATGGTAGAGCGAGGATGGAAAGAAGGCGATCTGCCCGGGCTTCGGCTGATGCAGCAAGACCGGCGGCGCCTTGTCCGAGAGCGGCGGATAGGCACCGCTCTCCAGCCCGAATTCGATGGCGCCCTCGCCGGCCGGTGCCTGCCGCGGGACCTGCAGGTAGAGGCAGCCGCTGACCCAGCCGTAGGGATGGTTGTGGTAGTACTGGTGCCCGCCGGTGAGCAGGCGCACGTACCAGCCCTGCAGCTGCGGCGTACCGGGCCAGCGCGTCACCATGGTCATGTTCGTCGGCATCAGCATCCCGCGATAGCGTTCGAGCCCGGCGAGGATGTCCTGCTCCAGGCGCGCCAGGGCCGGAAGCCCGTGGCGGAACAGGTTGCCACCGGTCTGGAACCCGCCGATGGTGGTCACCCCGCGCGGCTCCCAGATCGCAGTGAGCTGACCGGCCTCATGGATGAGATCCTGCAGGAACGCATGGTCCGCACCGGCTGCCGTGTAGCAATCCACCACACGCACCTGGTCAAGCGGCGCCGGACAGAACGGATGCGGATCCGGCCGGCCCAGGTGGCAGGCGGCGAACGCAGTCAGCGAGGCTGAATGCAGGTTGGTGACCTCCGTCTCCCGGTGCGCAGCGACATCGGCAAAGAACTCGTCGGGCCGGCCAAGCCGCAGCAGGCACTCCAGTGCCTGGGCACGGGCGAAATGCCTGGTCGATGCCTGGAGGAACGGCAGCGCCTCGGCAAACCGTCCGGCGTTCTTCAGGAGCAGGCCCAGGCTCTCGCTGGCTTCAGCCTGCCGCGGGTCGAGGGCCAGTGCGTGGCGGTAACTGCGCACCGCATCCTCCACCTGCCCGGCGTCGCGCAGGCCATTGCCGAGGAAGGCGTGCGCCAGGGCGTCGCCCGGGTTCGTCTCGACCGCAACCGCCAGGAACTCCAGTGCTTCAGCCGGACGCCGCAGCTGCACCAGCAGGTTGCCGAGGCTCAGGTTGGCGCGGCTGTGGCGCGGCCCGTCGGTGACGGCGCGACGGTACTCCAGCTCGGCCACCTGCAACTCGCCGCAGGCATGCAGTGCGTTGCCCAGGTTGGCGCGCGCCTCGACATTGGCAGGATCAAGCGCCAGTGCAGCCCGCAGCGGTGCCAGGGCCGCCTTCGGCTGGCCCATGACCACCTGCAGGGCACCGAGGTCGCTTTGCGCTGCGACCCGCGCGGGCTCGGTCTGCACCGCACGCTCGAGCAGCCGCAGGGCCTCGTTGCCGCGCCCCGACTGGAAGCGCACGAGAGCCAACACATGCATGGCCGCCGCATCGCCTGCATCACGGGCCAACAGTGTGTTGCAACTCGCCTCGGCATCGGCCAACCGGCCGGCGGCGAGATCTGCCCGCGCCGACGTGATGGTTCGCTCCTGCTCAGCAGCCTGCATGGCGTCCTCCCGATGGTTCGCGCCCCGGTCGGCGGCGGGTCCGGTCTTATTGCGCGGTGAGTTCCGCGGCCGTCGCCGCACGCACCGCGACGATCCGGCCCTGGAAATGGAGTGTTTCGCCGGCCAGCGGATGGTTGCCATCCAGCGTCACGTTGCTCTCGTCCAGCGCCGTGATGATGTAGCGGCGCACCCCGCCGCCCGGGCCGCCCTCTTCGTGGCGATCGACGTGCATGCCAACGGCAATCTGCGCGGAATTGGCGATGTTGGCGCGGGGAAGCACCTCGACCAGGTACGGCTGGCGCTCGCCGAAGCCTTCTTCCGGCGTGATGGTGACATCAAAGCGGTCGCCAGCCGACCTGCCGGCGAGCGCCCGCTCGAGCAGTGGCAGGATGCCCGCAGCACCATGCAGGTATTCGAGCGGCTCACCCTCCGGGGAACGGTCGAGCACCTGGCCGGCACCATTGGTCAGGCGGAAGTCGAGGCTGACGACACAGTGGTCGGTGATCTGCATGGATGGTACCTGCTGGAGGCAGCGTTTATTGCTTGTGCCGGCCATTGTCGCGGCCGCTGACGGCCGGGGTCAAACGGCCGGTCGCGGAGCTGTGACGGGCATTTGCTATGATCGGATCGACAGGTCTGGCGCCGGCCAGCCGCTGTTGACTTAATGCCCGCCGGATCGACCATCGCTGGCCTGGACCATGCCCGGGGCGTGACATGACCGACAAGCCTTACCTCGCAGCGGTCAAGCAGCAATACGAAGACTTTCCCTACCCGCCCCGCAATCCCGCGGACGAAGCCCGGCGGCTGCTCCTGACGACATCGGGCAACCTGCTGGTCATCAACCATCACTGCTTTGGCGGGCGCCGGGACTTCCGCCGCGGCTTCCGCTGCCTCGTCGCCGGTGGCGGCACGGGCGACACCACGATTTTCCTCGCCGAGCAGCTGCGCGCCAGCGCTGCCGAGGTGGTGTACCTCGATATTTCCCGCGCCTCCCGCGCGGTGGCCGAAGCACGCGCCCGTGCGCGCGGCCTCGACAACATCAGCTGGGTCAGCGGCTCGATCATGGAGCTGCCGCAGCTCGGGCTCGGCGAATTCGACTACATCGAGTGCTGCGGTGTGCTGCACCACCTGGAATCGACGGAAGCGGGCCTGGCTGCCCTCAACGCCGTGCTGAAGGCGGATGGCGCGATCTTCCTGATGCTCTACGGCCGCTACGGCCGCCAGGCCGTCTATGACATGCAGCGACTGCTGCGCGGCCTCGTGCCATCGCAACTGCCGGCAGACGAGCGGATCAGGCTGACGCGGCGCCTGCTCAGCCGGCTGCCGCCGGGCAATGGCTTTGCACGGGAGTACGCGCGGTGGGCAAGCGAAATCGCAGCGGACGGGCTCGGCGATGCGGGTCTCTACGACCTGCTCCTGCACAGCCAGGACCGCTGCTTCGACGTCCCGGAGCTCTACGCGCTGGCAGCTTCGGCCGGGCTGCAACTGCTGGGTTTCGCACAACACGCCGACGCTTACGATCCGCTGCACCCTGTCGATGACCCGGAGCTGGCCGCCCTCATCGCCAGCTACGGGCTGGAGCAGCGCCAGGCGCTCGCCGAGCAACTCGTCGGCAACATCCGCAAGCACGAGTTCTTCCTCGCACGCCAGGCCGGCCGCGGTGCGTCGCTTGCCGACGAGGGCCTGGCATTGCGCTCCTTCGGCACGCTGCTCGACAACGCCCCACGGCTGGCACGGGACATGGTGCCCGGGCGCGTCTTGCGCTATGCAGACCCGGACTACAGCTTCCCCATTGCCTGCACGCCCATTGCGCAGCAGGTCTATGCCCACATGGACGGGCATACGAGCATTGCGGCGCTGCGCAGGAAGATCCGTGCCGCGGTGCCAGGTGCCGGTGCGGCAGAGATCGACCAGGAACTCGCGCAGATCTACGCCGAGTTGCACCCGCGCGGTTATCTCTACCTGATCGAGGCCGGCTGCTACGGCAGCACCGTGCCGGACTACGCCCGGCTGGGCGGCCGCGTGTCCGGATAAAAAACAGGCCCCGCCGGAGGGCGGGGCCTGTTGGCTCGCAGGCCGGGTGCTCCCGGCCGCTGTTCAGGCTGCCCCTGCGGGCATCAGGACTTGGCGCGACGGCGTGCCACACCGAGCAGGCCGAGGGCCGAACCAAACAGCCAGGCGGCTGCCGGCACCGGCGGACTCTTCGACATGCTCGCACCGATGCTCGACACCAACCGGAATGGGTCGGCGGCCGACGACGTGTTGGGCATGCTGGGGAAGTTCCTGCGCTAACGTGTTACCGGTCCTGCGGGGCTGAGGCAACCGTCTCCGCCAGGGTGATGGCGGTCCGCCGGCGCTCTACGCGGAGACGGTTGGATCGTCCTTGGGGCGCCGGTTCTACGCGGGGTCGCGCCACATCGACTCGGCGAATCGGATGAGCGACTGCACCTCGCGTTTCACCGTGTCGCTCGGTTCGACGAGCGAGAAGCCCGCCAGATAGATAGCCAGGTCGTTCGCCACCGAGAGCAAGGTGCAGTGCCTGGCGCGCGCACGCACGATGATCGATCGGCGGTGGCCTTCGATGCCGATCCTGAACTTGTAGACCGCGTCTGTTTCGAAAGGGCCCGTGGCTTCGAGCGAGAAGCCTGTCGCGCTCAGTTCGCGCAGGAAAATCGGCCGCAGCCGCCACACCGAGTGCGCCTCGACCTGCCCGAGCACGTCGACGCGCAGCCCGCGG
>CAZQGA010000194.1:0-5099 GCA_964592735.1 uncultured Chromatiaceae bacterium
GGCCTGTTCACCATGCCGGGTCTGCTCAAGCTGAAGGTCATCAAGAAGCCTGCGACAAAGGCACGCGAGGGCACGAATCCTTTCACGGGCGAGAAGATGACCTTCAAGGCAAAGCCGGCCTCGAAGAAGATCCGCGCCCTGCCGCTGAAGGCACTCAAGGGCATGGTCAACTAGGCCAAAACGCGTTTCGTTGCATGAATGCAGGGCCGCGCCAGGTGTGCGGCTCATTGAATGCGGTCCGGGGTGGCTGAAGCCGCTCCGGGCCTTTTTTTACGGGGCCAGATCCATGAAGCAATTCAAGTCCGCAAGTCTTGTCGTCCTTGGCATGGCATCGCTCGCGGCGGCCTGCCAGCAGCAGCCGCCCGCGGCACCAGCCGCCAGCACGATGACCGACGACCAGAAGGCCATCTACGCCTACGGCGCGGCCATCGGCGAGCAGCTCGCACAGCAGAACAAGCAGCTGCGTCTGTCGCCCGAAGAGCTGACCATCTTCCGCAATGCTTTCAGCGACACCGTCTCCGGCAAGGAGCCCGCGGTGAAGATCGAGGACTACGAGGCCAGGTTCCGCGAGCTCGCTGAAGCACGTGCCGTTGCCAATGCAGCTGATGCCAAGGCAACCGGCAGTGATTTTCTCGCCAAGGCCGCTGCACAGGAAGGCGCGGTCAAAACCGGGTCGGGCCTGGTGATCCGCACCATCACACCAGGCAAGGGCGGGGCACATCCGAAGGAAACCGACGTGGTCAAGGTGCATTACCACGGCTCCCTGCCGGATGGCACCGTATTCGACAGTTCCGTGCAGCGCGGTGAGCCCGCCGAGTTCGCGCTCAATCGCGTGATCCCCTGCTGGACCGAGGGTGTGCAGCGCATGGAAGTGGGCGAGAAGGCACAACTCGTCTGCCCGCCGGAGCTGGCTTATGGTGACCGCAACGCTGGCGCCATTCCGCCGGGTTCCACGCTGAATTTCGAGGTTGAGCTGCTCGGCATCGAGCCCGCGAAGTAGGCGCGGGCTGACAGCCAGGACCAGGAAAGGCCCCGACCTGCGGTCGGGGCCTTTTTCGTTTACAGCGTCGGTGCCGCCGCAAGCACCCAGTTCTTCTGCAGCCGGCGCCCGGGACAGGGGATCGCAACGGCAACGTCACCGCGCAGGCTGCGCAGCTTCTGCAGATCCAGCCGCCAGCCCCGCTGCTCCCATTCGTCGAGGTATTGCCGGTAGCGCACCACCGGCTTGTCGGCTGGTACGAGCAACTCCGACGCGGTGCTGTGGGGCGTACGCACCGGATTGAGTTCCACCAGGATGTCGATATCTTCCTGGGCAATTTCCATGTTCACCCGGGTGATGGAATCGTCGTACTGCGGGTCGCGCATGCCGTGGCGCATGTTGACGAAGAAAATCCGCGTGCGGTTCTCGTCGATGGGCGCCTCGAAAAAATACTGGTGGAAGATGTTGTCCTTGCTGAACTGCAACCAGGTCACCAGGGTGTTGGGCCCGAGGTGCCCGGAGCCACCGCGCAGATTTTCATCCGGGCGCCCCATGCCGGGCAGGATGCCATCCTGGTCGCGCGTGAACGGGATCATGAACTTGCTGCCGTAGCCGAGGAAATCCTCGACGTCGATGGGCTTGCTGCGGAAGTCCTGGCGCATGCCCGGCGCACCCTGCTTCGGATGCACGAACTCGTTGTGGGCCGGATCGAGCCCGTTCTCGATGGAACGCTCGTAGTAGTAGTTGACCTCGAACACCACGAGCCGGTTGGCACGCCAGGCAGGATCCTCATATTCGGTGATGTCCCAGAGCGGCGGGCGCTCACCCTCCGGCAAATCACCGAGGAAAGCGAAGACGATGCCGTATTTCTCCTGCACCGGATAGGAATCGACCTTGGCGCGGGCCGGCGGCTTCTCGCCCGCTGCGAGGGAAGGAATGTGCGTACAGTGGCCATCACCGGCAAATTGCCAGCCGTGATAGGGGCACTCGACGCAGTCACCCTTCACCTTGCCCTTGCCCAGCGAGGCGCCCCGGTGGATGCAGGTATCGGCCAGCACATATGCCGTCCCCGCGCTGTCACGAAAGGCAACGAAATCCAGTGTGAGGAGACGTACCCGCACAGGTTTTTCGTGGGTGACTTCCGCGCTGGTCGCGACGGGATACCAGAAATTCACATACATGGCCCCACTCCTGCTGCATCGGCAGCCTGCTTTTCGGGACAGCCTGCATTGTTCACCAGGCTGTGCAGGATTCACCATAGCCGCCTGCCGGCTCGTCTTCTCCGTGGACAGGAACCCACGACGGACACGAACCGTGCGCCTCACCGCCCCGGAAAAGCCGCATCATATGCATGCAGCGGCCGGCAGACGGGCTATTTCGGCTTGCGGAACAGCAGCGTAAAGCGGTCGGTGTTGCCGGTGACGGTCTTGCGGCTGACCTCGTAGCGCAACTCGTCATCCGGCCGGTAATGCAGACCGGAGTAATCGACGAACTGGAAGCCGGCGGCTTCGACCTCCTTGATGATCCGCACCGGATCCATGCGCCGCACGTTCTCGGGGTTGTCCGGCTCATTGTGCCGGCGGCTGTGGTCGACCACGCCATAGAACCCGCCGGGCTTGAGCGCCTCGAAAACCATGCGGTTGAGCTTGTCACGCCCGGCAGGTGAGAAGTTGTGCAGGTTGCGGAAGGTCAGCACCAGATCGGCATCCTTGACGCCGAAGGACGACCCGGCGAGGTCGTACAGTCCCGGCTTGTCCGCCGCAGGCATTGTCGCCGCGTCACCGGGTACCACCTTGATCCTGGCGAGTTCGGGATTCTGGCTGGCCAGCGCTGCGATCTGGTCCGTGCCAAGGGCCTCGTAGAGCTGGCCCTTGTCCGCCAGGATCTGGCCGAGGATCTTCGTATACCAGCCTCCTGCTGGCATCAGCTCCACGACGCGCATGTCATCACGCAGGCCGAAGAACTCCAGCGTCTGGCGCGGCCGCCGCTCGCGGTCGCGTTCCTTCTCCGCGGGTGTGCGGATATCGCTCTTCAGCGCCACCTCGATCTTTTCGCCGATCGGTGAAAGTTTCTCCGGCCGGAACTGGGCCTGCGCACCGAAGCTGCAGGCAATGAGTGCAAGGGCGACAAGAAGGTGGCGCATGAGTCAGTTCTCCGTGGTGGCCGGTCAGCCGAAGCCTATCATGGCCTGTCATCCGGTGGCGGCAAGGCCGTGCTGCGCGCCGCGGCAGCGGGGGCACCGAGCCACCACAGCCAGGCCGTACCGGCGGCGCCGCCAATGAGCGAAGCAGCGATGATCCCGGTCTTCGCCATCAACAGGTATGCAGGCTGGTGGGCGTACGCCAGTTCGGCAATGAAAATCGACATGGTGAAGCCGATGCCGGCCAGCAGCCCCACGGCGGCGATCTGCGCCATCCGCGTCTGCGCCGGGAGCTGGCCGATACCGAGGCACAATGCCAACCAGCTCGCGCCGGTCACTCCGATGAATTTGCCGAGTACCAGGCCCACGACAACCCCCTGTGCAACCGGGTGGCCGATTGCCCCGGTGAGCGTGGCGGCTTCCAGCGGGATGCCGGCGTTGCACAGCGCGAACACCGGGATCACCAGGTATGCCACCGGCAGGTGCCAGATGCGCTCAAGGCGCTGCAGGGGTGCCTGCATGGCGATCGCACCGGATTCCAGCGCCTGTACCGTAGCACGCATTTCGTCATTGACCATGATGGCAGAGCCCGCAGCGCGGCTCGCTTCAAAACGGGTCGCCATGCCCTGCAGCTCGGCGTTGAATCGCTGTGGTTCGTAACGGGAGCGCACTGGCACGCAGAAGGCACCGAGCACCCCGGCAAGCGTCGCGTGCACGCCAGATTGCAGGAGCGCAAACCACAAGGCGACGGCGATCAGGAAATACGGCATCGTCCGGCGGATTCCGGCGAGATTGCAGGTCATCAGGGCACCAACCAGCCCGGCTGCAGCTGCAAGCCAGGGCAGCGACAATTCGCTGGTGTAGAACAGGGCAATGACCAGTACTGCACCGAGATCATCGGCGATGGCAAGCGCGACCAGGAAGGTGATCAGCCCGCGAGGCACCCGGGCCGCAAGCAACACCAGCGCACCAACCGAGAACGCAATATCAGTGGCCATCGGGATGCCCCAGCCGCGGATGGCGTCCCCGCCCGTATTGAAAGCGAGGAAGATCAGTGCCGGCACCGCCATGCCACCGAGAGCGGCGACGACCGGCAGGGCGGCCTGACGCAGGTTCGCCAGCTCGCCCACCAGCATCTCGCGCTTGAGCTCCAGGCCAACGACAAAGAAGAAAAACGCCATCAGCCCATCGTTGACCCAGTGGTGCAGGGACATTTCCAGGCGCCAGGCGCCCACGACGATGCCCACCGGAAGGTGGATGATCCGCTGGTAGGCCTCTGCCAGACCACTGTTGGCGAGGAGCAGCGCAAGCAGGGCGCTCACCATCAGCAGCAGGCCGCTGGTGGTCTGGCGGTGGATGAACTCCTCGAAGGGCGTGAGTACGCGCTGGAAGGCCTGCTCCCAGGGCGCATAGAGAAGGTGCGAATTTGCCGCAGCACGCTGCTGCTGGCTCGGCTCATCGTGCTCGTCGGGAATCACTGCATCTGGCCTTGTGGAAAACATGCCCCGCCATCGCGAGTGCTCCTGGCGGGTTCGGCTGCCGGCCAGTCGTCGGGAGCTGGCGTGCGACCAGCCCACTGCGGGTGGAGGATAGCAGTCCATGCGCCCTCGTCCGCACATGACGGGTGACCTGGCGACGCAGCGCCGGAACGGGCCTGGCAGCCGTGGCCCGGGGTGAAGCCTGGCTGGAGCGAGTCAGCCCGGACGGCAGGCGCAGTGAGACACGGATGTCATGCCAGGCGGGCGGACGCCGGTATTCACACGCGGACTTTTGCCGCCGTCGGGCGCGGGGCTGGCATCGGCCCGGGCGCGACAAAGCGGACGGCGATGGCGATGACCAGCAGCACGGCCTGGTAACCGCCCGCCAGGACGAAGGGCGCCCAGGGCCCCCAACTGTCGAAAACGCGCCCGCCGATCGAGGTGAATACCAGGATGCCGAGGGCACCAAAGAAACTGCTGCCGGCGATGACGCTGGCGCGCT
>CAZQGA010000195.1:0-2143 GCA_964592735.1 uncultured Chromatiaceae bacterium
TCAACAAGCAGCTGCTCAAGCTGGTGGACGTGGTGAGCATGGCGGACATGACCCGTGGGGATCACATCGAGCGTGAGTTGCTGCTGCTCAAGGTCCGGGTTGGCGACGATTCCTGGGACAAGGTGGCTGAGCTGGCAAAGCGTGAGGGCGCGCGCGTCCTGGACGACAATCGCGCGAGCTTCACCGTGGAGCTCAGCAGTACCTGCGGACGCATCGACGAGTTCGTCGAGAAGATGGGAAATCTGGGCAGCATCATCAAGGTGGTGCGCAGCGGTCCGATGGCCATCAGCCGGGGCGTCCAGGCGTCGGCCACCGCTTTTCTCTGACGCCGGCAACGCTGTCGTCATGGCCGCCCGTACCCGCAGGGACCACTCCCGCCTGAAGCACGCATCCCGTGTCGTGGTGAAAGTCGGTTCCTCGTTGCTGGTGGAGAAATCCACCGGCCGCCTGCATCGCAAGTGGCTGCAGTCGCTGGTCCGGGAGATCGCCCGCATGCGGCGTCGCGGCCAGCAGGTCGTACTCGTTTCGTCGGGTGCCATCGCGCTCGGGCGCCGCTACCTCGGCCTGCGCCCTGACCAGCGCCGGCTCGAGGAGCAGCAGGCCGCGGCAGCGGCCGGGCAGATCATCCTTGCCCATGCTTACCAGGAGTTGCTCAATCGCCACGATATCAAGGTGGCGCAGGTGCTGCTGACACTCGATGACACCGAGAGCCGGCGCCGCTACCTCAATGCGCGCAGTACCCTGCAGACGCTGCTTGATCTGGGTGTGGTGCCGGTCATCAACGAGAATGACACGGTTGCCACGGCTGAAATCCGCTACGGCGACAACGACCGGCTGGGCGCACGCGTCGCCGAGATGGTGAGCGCCGACGTGCTGGTGCTTCTTTCTGACGTAGACGGCCTCTACGATGCCGATCCGACGCGCACCGCTGATGCACGCCTGATTCCGGAGGTACATGAGATCACCCCGGACATCGAGGCACTGGCTGGTGCCTCGGGTACAGAGTTTGGTTCCGGCGGCATGGTCACCAAGCTGGTGGCGGCGCGCATGGCGCTTTCCGCCGGCTGTGCCACGGTGATTGCCAGCGGCAAGCGCCTGCGGCCCCTGGCTGCCATCGAGGCAGGCAAGCCCTGCACCTGGTTCGTCAGCGCCGGCTCACCACTGGCCGCGCGCAAGCAGTGGATTGCAGGTACGCTCAAGCCCCGCGGCCAGTTGACCATCGATGCCGGCGCCGAGCGCGCGCTGCTCGCCGGCCGCAGTCTGCTCCCCGTCGGTGTCGTCGCCGTGGAAGGGCGCTTCAGCCGGGGAGATGCGGTGACGGTGCGCAACCGCCAGGGTCGCGACCTGGCGCGGGGCCTGGTGGCCTACGACAGTGATGATGCCCGGCGCCTGCAGGGGCGACACAGCGAGGAAATCGAGCAATTGCTCGGTCATCGCGGCCGTGACGAGATCATCCACCGCGACAATCTCGTCCTGTTGAACGGATGAGCCATGAATGCACCTGCTGAAGAATCTGCAGTCTCATTACCGGACCTGATGCGTGACCTCGGCCGTCGTGCACGCATGGCGGCACGGGCGCTGGCGCGCGCCACAACGGCGCAGAAGGATGACGCCCTGCGTGCGGCAGCGGCGGCCATCCGTGCCGGCAATGGGGAGATCATCGCCGCCAACGCCCGTGACATGGAGGCGGCGCGCGAGCGCGGGCTGTCGCAGGCCATGCTCGACCGGCTGCTGCTCGATGCCGGCCGGGTGGACGACATCGCCAGAAGCATCGATGAGATTGTCGCGCTGCCGGATCCGGTCGGGCAGGTGATGGCGGAGTGGACGCGCCCAAGCGGGCTGACGATTCGCCGCGTGCGTGTGCCGCTCGGCGTGATCGGCATCATCTACGAGAGCCGGCCAAATGTCACCGCCGATGCGGGTGCGCTGTGCCTGAAGTCGGGCAACGCCGTGATTCTGCGTGGCGGCTCGGAAAGCTTCCATTCGAGCAGCGCCATCCATCGCTGCCTGCAGCGCGGGTTGCGCGAGGCCGGGCTGCCGGAACAGGCCATCCAGATGGTGCCGACCACGGACCGCGAAGCCGTCGGTTACCTCCTTGGCCAGATGCAGGAGTTCGTCGACGTGGTCGTGCCGCGTGGCGGGC
>CAZQGA010000195.1:2153-5021 GCA_964592735.1 uncultured Chromatiaceae bacterium
TGGCGGGCGCAGCCTCATCGAGCGGGTCATGCAGGAGGCGCGGGTGCCGGTCATCGGCCACCTCGAAGGCCTCTGCCACACCTATGTACACCGTTCGGCAGATGTCGGGATGGCGCAACGTGTCGCCCTTAACGCCAAAATGCGTCGCACGGGCATCTGTGGTGCGACCGAAACGCTCCTCATCGACCGCGCCTGCCTTGACACCCACTACGCGCCGATTGCCGACGCACTGGTGGCCGCGGGCTGCGAGCTGCGTGGGGATGCAGAGGTCTGTGCGCGGGACCCGCGTGCGAGGCCGGCGACTGAACAGGACTGGTCGACTGAATATCTGGATGCCGTGATTTCCATTCGCGTCGTCGGTGGCGTGGAGGAGGCCATCGAGCACATCAGCCGCTATGGCTCCGGCCATACGGAGGCCATCATTGCCGAGGACCGCTCTGCGGTGGAGCGTTTCTTCCGCGATCTCGACAGCGCCATCCTGCTGCACAACGCCTCCACCCAGTTTGCCGACGGTGGCGAATTTGGCATGGGTGCGGAAATCGGCATTGCCACCGGGCGCATCCATGCCCGGGGGCCGGTGGGTGTCGAGCAACTCACCAGTTTCAAGTACCTGGTGCTGGGCAGCGGGCAGACGCGCCCCTGACCGATCTGCGTAAGCTGTGTGGAGTGCCCCGGATCCGCAGGTACTGCGGAGACCCGACGCTGCCGCAGTCCATGGCCGTAAACCGGCAGCGAGCAAGGACCCGTCGGCATCTTTCTGGCCAGGAGAATGTGAACTGTGTCGCAGCCGTGTCGAGCGGCGGGGATTGCGCTGAGGTCGTGGGAACCACTGCGCAGAAGCGACGATTGCAGCCGGCTAGTCTCGGACCGGATGTACGCGGCCTTCATGTTCATGGGTGCCTTGTTCGGCGTGGCGCTGAGCGTCACCGTCGGGCTGTTCTATGTCCTCAGCCTCGGTGGTGATTTCAAGGCGAGCCTGCGCGATGCGGCGGGCCAGTTGCGCGATCAGCTGACCGGCCGGCGGCGCCTCCAGCCGCAGCAGCCGGGCGAACCGCGGGTGGAGGTCGATACGCGGGTGCGCTCCCTGCAGGAAGAGCTGCGGGTGGTTCATCGTCTGCTTGACCAGACGCGTGGCGAGCGTGAAGCCCATGGCCAGGAGATCCGCAATACGGCGGACCAGATCCGGCAGCTCCAGCAGGGCGTCCTTGAGCGCGATGCCCGCATTCTCGATCTGGACGGGGAGCTGAACCAGCAGCGTGGGCAGTTGCAGGCCCTGCGTGAGCAGCTGGCGGAACGCGCCGCAGAACTCGCGCGGGCACAGCGCCAGGCCAGGGATCTGCAGACCGAGATCGATGTGCTGAATTCCGGCATCGACCTCGTCAGCCGCTAGCGACGCTGCTTCCGGCCACATGCTAGGCTCGCCTCGCCCGGAATGGGTCCGGGGTGCAGCAGGCTGCGGGAGGCAGGATTGTATTTCGACGTTATCATCATTGGCGGCGGCATCAATGGCGCCGGCATCGCCCGTGATGCTGCCATGCGTGGCATGCGTGTCTGCCTCGTGGAGCAGGATGACCTGTGCAGCGCGACTTCGCGCTGGTGCAGCCGGCTCATCCACGGGGGGCTGCGTTACCTGGAATTCGGCGAGTTCGGCCTGGTGCGCGAATCGCTGCATGAACGTGAGACATTGCTGCGTACGGCGCCGCACCTCGTCCACCCGCTGCCCTTGTTGATCCCGCTGCTGCCCGGCGGCCGGCGCGGTCGCGCGGTCATTCGTGCCGGCATGTGGCTCTACGACATGCTTTCGGCCGGGAAGTCCCTGCCGTCGCATCGCATGCTCGATGTCGGTGCCGCCCGCCGGGAGATGCCGGGCCTTGAGGTGGCGGGACTGCAGGGGGCTGCGCAGTATTACGATGCCCAGGCGACATTCCCGGAGCGGCTGGTGCTCGAGAATATGCTTGCGGCACAGGCTGCCGGTGCGGACATCCGGCTGCATACCCGGGTGGAGCGGGTCCTCGTGGAGGCAGGGCGGGTTACCGGGGTGGCGGTGCGCGACCTGCGCAGCGGCGCTGCAGGCACACTGGTGAGCTCCCTGGTCGTCAATGCCGCGGGTCCCTGGGTTGATCAGCTGCTGGGCAGCTTCGACCATCCCCGGCAGCGACGTTTCATCGGCGGTGCAAAAGGTACGCACATCGTGGTGGACCGGCTCCCAGGGCTGGGTGCCAGTGCCTGCTATGCGGAGGCGGCAGCCGACGGCCGGCCGTTTTTCATCATTCCCTGGAACGGCATGACGCTGATCGGCACCACCGACATTCCCTTTGACGGTGATCCCGCCGAAGTCCGCAGCGACCCGGCAGAGATTGACTACCTGCTGGCCGAGACCCGCCGGCTGTTCCCGGCCGCCAGGCTGTCGCGTGCAGGAATCCATTACTGCTATGTTGGCGTGCGACCACTGCCGGTTGCCACCGGCAGGAACCAGGATGCCGTCACGCGTCGTCACCACGTGCGACATCACCGGACGTCAGCTTTCGGGCTTTACTCTGTCATCGGTGGCAAGTTGACCACCTACCGGAGCCTGGCTGAGCAGGTGGTGGACCGGCTGGCATACTGCCTTGGGCGTGAAGCGCGTGCCTGTGCGACGGCGAGTACATCGTTGCCGGGTGCGTTGGCCGATCCAGTGCCGCTGGCTGCGGACATTACGGCTCGCTGTGGGCTGGATGCGACGGTGGCGACCCGGCTTGTCCGGCTCTACGGGAGCCGTGCTGATGGGGTTGCGGATCTGGTGTTGCGTGAGCGCGGACTTGGCGCAACGCTCGGCCAGGGCAATGCGATCGGTGCGGAGATCGTCTGTGCGTTCGAGGCGGAAATGGC
>CAZQGA010000196.1:0-5009 GCA_964592735.1 uncultured Chromatiaceae bacterium
CCGCACCCACCCCGCCCCACGCGCCCGCCCACATCTACGAGCCGCGCCCGCTCGAGACCCGGCGTCGGCAGGACGCAGAAGAGGCGGGGCTGCTGTCCGGCCCGACCGGGGCCGGGGATGAGGTCTATGTCGAGGCACCGGGGGGGCGCCTGCGGGCGATGTCCAAGGACCGCGCCCGTCTGGGGCCGGAGGTGGCGGGCGAGCTGGTCGGTATCTCGCGCATCTCCGCCGGGCTGTTTACGCTGATGCAGCGTATCGCTGCGCAGGCCTTCCGCCACTCGCTCGCCTTCGACTACGAAACCGACTGTCTGGTCGCCGCCGCGCAGGAGCGGCCGATCGCCTGCCCGCTGGTTGCCGACCTGCTCTGGGGCGAGATCGACGACCCGGCACACCTCGAGCGGGTTCGCGGCGGACTCTATGCGCGCATCGCCGCCCTGGACCTGGCGGCGGGCATCGGCGCTCATGGCAGCGGTGGCGTTGCGTTGCGGGATCATTGATGCTAAACAGCCGCCGCGCGTACCCGTGCGGACCGGCCTGGAGTGCAGGGAAGAGGTCAAGGACATGAGAAACAAAGGAATCGGACACCTGGCGCCCTGGCTGCTGGTGTCGCTCGCCCTGGTGGCACCCGAAGCCTGGGCCTATCTCGATCCCAGTACCGGCAGCATGATCCTGTCGGCCATCGTCGGCGTGTTTGCCACCGCGGCGCTGGCGGTGAAGACCTTCTGGTACAAGCTGAAGGGGCTGTTTCGCGGCAAGAGTGCCGGAACAGGCGAGGCAACGGCCGGGCGACAGGCGCAGGCGCCGCAGGCCACGCAGGCCGCGGAATCCGGAGAGCCGCCAGTTTCCCGCAACTGATGGGCTTCCTGCGCGATTGGGCCGGGTACCGGCGCTTCAACCGCCTGCCGCGGTCTGCGCGCCGCATCGTGCTGTACGCGGAGAGCGGGCAGGACTGGCACCACTTCGAGCCCATCGTCACGCACCTGACCGGTGTGCTGGGGGAAAGTCTCTGTTACGTGAGCTCGGATCCGGATGACCCGGGGCTGCACCAGGGCAATCCACGCATCACGGGCTTCTGCATCGGCAAGGGGCTGGTGCGCATCTGGTTCTTCCAGTTCCTGCAGGCCGACCTGCTGCTGACGCAGATGCTCGATCTCGGTACCCTCGACCTCAAGCGCTCGATCCATCCCGTCCACTACATTTACATGTTCCACTCGCTGATCAGCACCCACATGGCCGATCACGCGGATTCATTCGACCATTACGACACCATCCTCTACGCCGGCCCCCACCAGGCCCGCGAAATCCGCCGCCGCGAGGAGATGCAGGGGCTCAAACCCAAGCGCCTTATTCCGCACGGCTACCACCGCATCGAACAATTGCTCGCGGAGCGGCGCGAGCCGCCGCCCGTGGCGCAGGACAGCGACATCCACGTGCTGTTGGCGCCGTCCTGGGGCGGGCAGACCATCCTCAACCTCTGCGGGCTCGAGCTTGCCGGCGTGCTCCTCGATGCAGGTTTCCGCCTGACGCTGCGTCCGCACTTCCAGACACGCTGGCAGACACCGGAGGTGATCGACCGCATCGTCGCACGCCACGGCGACAACCCGCGCTTCCGTCTGGTCGAGCAGATGGGGGAGAGTGACTCGCTGTTCGACTCCCACGTCATGATTACCGACTGGTCGGGCGCCGGGCAGGATTACGGCATGGGACTGGAGAAGCCCGTGCTCTATATCGACGTGCCGCCGAAGAGCCGCAACAGCACCTGGCAGGAACTTGGCATCGAGCCCTTCGAATCACTCGTGCGCGACAAGCTCGGTGCCCTGCTGCCGCCTGCGCGCCTCACCGAGGCACCGGGGCTGATCCGCGAGCTGGTGCGCAACCCGGCGCGCGCGCGGGAGAACGCCGCGGCGCTGCGCAGTGAGTTCATGTGCAATGTCGGCAGCAGTGGTCGTGCTGGTGCCGACGCCGTCGCGGCGATCGCCGCCGGGCTGGCCGCTGGCGCGGCGACTGCGGCCCAGGGACGCTGAATGGACACGCGCCGCCGCCTGTTGCGCTGGACCGGCTGGTTCGTCGCCGCCAACGCCCTCGTGCTCGGCCTCCTCGGCCTGCGTTTCATGGTGCTGGTGCCCTGGGAGCCCGACGCGCTCGGGATCACCTACGCCGTGCTGGCTTACATCGGCCATTTTGCGTTGCTGGCAGCGTTGCCAGCGGTTCTCCTCATCATCCCGCTGACGCTGCTCCTGCCCTGGCGGCCGCTGATCGTCGGTATCGCCGTGCTGCTTGCGGCGGCCGAGGCCACGCTGTTGATGGTCGACGGCAATGTCTTCGTCGCGCAGCGCTACCACCTGACCTGGCTGACGGCGGTGTTGTTCGAGCCGTCCACCTGGATTTTCGTCGGCGTCATCGGCATCTCGGCGCTGGCGTTCGAGTCCCTGCTCGCTGGCATCGTCCGCGGCTGGGTGGAGGCGCGACCCGCCCGCGGTGGGCGCTGGGTCGCGCTGGCGCTCGTGCTCACCTGGCTGGGCGGGCAGGCTATCCATGTCTGGGCCGATGCCATCGGTCATCTGCCGGTGACACAGCTGACACGCTACCTGCCCGCGTACTTCCCGATCCATGCCAAGCGCAGGCTCGCGCGCCTGGGCCTCGTGGACCAGTCGACGATCGACCGGCGCATGGCGCTGCAGCGCGTGGGCGAGGGCAGCAGCGGGCAGCTGCAGTATCCCTTGCAGCCCATGCACTGCACGGCGCCCGCACCCACGCCCAACATCGTCTGGGTGATCATCGATGCACTGCGCCCGGATGCGACCGATCCGGCGCTGCTGCCGCAGCTCGCACGCCTGCGCGCCGAGGGGCAGGAGTTCGCCAACCACTGGAGTGGTGGCAATTCTTCACGCGCAGGCCTGTTTTCGCTGTTTTACAGCCTGCCGAGCACCTACCAGGAGACCTTCTACGGGGTGCAGCAGCCGCCGGTGCTGATGACCGAGATCCGCCGGCGCGGCTACCAGCTTGGCCTGTTCGCGGCACCGGGTTTCGGCACGCCTACCGACATCGACCGCACGGTCTTTGCCGGCATTCCGGGCCTGCCAGGTGAGCAACACGGCATCTCCGGTGTACAGCGCAACCGCGCCGTCACCGATGACTGGCTCGCCTGGATGAAGCAGCGCGATCCCGGCAAGCCATTCTTCGGCTTCCTCTATTACGACCCGCCGATGGGCGGGATGCCGAAGGATGCAACGCCGCTGCCGCTGGACGAGAAGTTCGCGGGCAAGCCCGCAGTGCAGGCTGAGTGGCATCAGTACCGGCTGGCAGCACAGATGGTTGATGGTGAGGTCGGCCGCATCATGGCGGAACTGCAAGCCGGGGGGCTGCTCGAACAGACGCTCGTCATCGTGTTGAGTGACCACGGCTTTGAGTTCGACGACAACGGTCTCGGTTACGTTGGTCATGCGAGCGATTACAGCGCAGCACAGCTGCGCGCTACGCTGGTGATGCGCTGGCCCGGCCGGGCGCCGGCGGTGTATCGGAACCGCACCTCACACTACGACCTGCCGGTGACCCTGCTGCAGGATCTCTTTGGCTGTGACAACGACCCGCAGGACTATGCCCTCGGCGGGAATCTCTTCAGCGGCAAGGACTGGCCCTGGATCATCGCCGGCAGCTACAACTCCCACGCCATCATCGAGCCGGAGCGCGCCATCGTCACGCATCCCGGCGGTTACGTGGAAGTGCTCGGGCCCGACTACCGGCCGATTCCCGGGGCACGCTTCGACCCTGTCGTCGTTGCCGCGGCCTTGCGCGACATGCGGCGGTTCTACCGTTGAGCGCCAGGCCGCGAGGCCGGGGCAGGCAAGGAGCGGGTGTCCCTGGCCGGCTGCTGGCCCTCGCCGCTCTCTTGCTGCCTGGTTTTGCCGTCGGCGACGCACATGCCGGGGCTGCTGTCGATGGTGGACAGCTCGTCCTGCGTTCGAGCGCCGTGGAAATCACGCTCGACCTGCGCGGCGGGCTGCCGGTGCGCTGGCTCGCCTGCGCGGGCGATTGCACGGATCCGGCGGTACCGCGGCAGGTGCTGCTGGCGCCAGCTGACGGGATGCTGCAGTGGCAGTCCGAACGCCTTGCCCTGGGCGAGGTGGGCTATGCCGCCACGGTGCATGAAGGGCCGGAGAGCATCGTCGCCGAACTCAGCTCCATCGGGCCGGTTGACGGCCAGCCGCTGGTGCAGCGCTACGAACTCTCGCGCAGCACACACCGGCTGCAGGCTAGTCTGTCTGCACCAGCGGGTACCCGCCTGTGGATGGAGAGCGGTGCTGGCTTCGTGCCCGCGCAATTACCCGGCTTCGGCGCGGCGTTTTCCACTGTGGACACGGTGAGCGTCAGCGGGGACGGGCAACAAGCGCTCGGTGGTGAGGATGCGGCTGCGCTGATCGCGGGGCCCGATAGCTGGACCGGGGTGCGTTCACGCTTCTGGGCCTGGCTCGTGCAGCCGGCGACACCAGCGTCCGTTGCCGTGCAGACCGTGGCGCCCAACCGGCAGCAGCTCGTCTGGCAAGTCGCGGGCAGCCAGATCGATCTCGCGTTCTACGGCGGCCCGGTGGAATGGAAATCGCTGCGCGTGGTGGACAAGGAGCTGACCGGCACGCTGTTCGCCGCGTTGTGGGATCCGCTGCGCTGGCTGTGCTTCGGGCTGCTGTTCCTGCTCGGCTTCATCACCAGCTTCGTCGGCAGCGAAGGCGTGGCGATTGTGCTGCTGTCGCTCGCGGTGAAGATCATCCTCTTCCCGTTGACCCACATCGCCGACCGCTGGCAGGCCGGGGTCAACCGCGCCCGCAGCCGGCTCGCGCCACGCCTCGCCGCGATCCGGCAGCAGTATCGTGGGGAAGACGCGCACAACCGGACGCTCCAGGCGTACCGCGAGGAGGGCGTGCATCCGCTCTACACGCTGAAGAGCCTTGCGGGTTTTGCCATCCAGGTGCCGATGTTCATCGCCGCCTTCGACATGCTGGCGGGCAACTTCG
>CAZQGA010000197.1:0-4967 GCA_964592735.1 uncultured Chromatiaceae bacterium
GTAGCGCATGGCGGTGGCCTGGTTGGAATCGACGTCCACCTTGGCGATGCGCAGCCGGCCCTGGTACTCGGCAGCGACCTGCTCGAGGATCGGCGCGATCATCTTGCAGGGACCGCACCATTCAGCCCAGAAATCCACCAGCACGGGGAGGTCGGACTTGAGCACTTCGGAATCAAAGGTGTCTTCGGTGGTGTGAACGATACTCATGGTTTCGTGATCAGCCTTGCGGATGGTCTGGATGGATGATGGCCACGCCCCCAGGGCAGCGGCATGCAACATTGCTTTTGACAAGGCGGCTTCAGCCATTGGCGAAGCGGCCGGCCCGATCAGGCACAATGCTCAGGATGAAATGTGAGATGTCTTTCGACTGAGTCTGTCAGTGATGGTGGCGTCGACCTGACCAGATGCGGTACTGAACCGCAGCGAACTGGAGCCAATTTGAACCCGTCCCTGGTCAATTTGCAAGTACCCAATCACATTTTCGGCTATCGTTAGCGCCCCATGAACGAACCCAAAACCGTATTGTTTTCAGAACTCGGCCTGCCGGAATCGATTCTCGAAGGGGTGCGCCGCGCTGGTTTTCAGGCCTGCACGCCGATCCAGAGCCAGACCCTGCCACTCGCCCTCAAAGGCCAGGACATCGCTGGCCAGGCCCAGACCGGCACCGGGAAAACAGCTGCTTTCCTCATCGCCACCTTCAATCACCTGCTGCGCCATGCCCCGGCGGATGCCCGGCACCTGGATGGGCCACGGGCCGTGATGCTGGCGCCCACCCGCGAGCTGGCGGTGCAGATCCACGCCGATGCCCTGGTGCTCGGCGCCGCCACCGGCCTGCGCATCGCCGTGGTTTTTGGCGGCACGGACTACGACAAGCAGCGCGAGCAGCTGGCTGCCGGCGTCGATGTCCTGATCGGCACCCCTGGCCGGCTCATCGATTTCTTCAAACAGCACGTCTTTTCCCTGCGTCATGTCCAGGTGATGGTGCTGGACGAGGCCGATCGCATGTTCGATCTCGGCTTCATCAAGGACATCCGCTTCGTGCTGCGCCGGTTGCCAGCCTTCGACCGGCGCCTGAACCTGCTGTTTTCCGCGACCCTCAGCTATCGCGTGCTCGAACTCGCCTATGAGCACATGAACAACCCGCACCTGGTGCAGATCGAACCGGACAAGAAGACGGTCGACAAGGTCACCCAGGTCGTCTACTTCCCCGCGAACCCGGAAAAGCCGGCGCTCCTGATCTCACTGATGAAACGCATGCAGGCCTCGCGCACCATGGTGTTCGTCAATACCAAGCGCGAAGCCGACCACGTTGCCGACGTGCTCAATGCCAACGATATTGGTGCGGCGGCCATCTCCGGCGACGTGCCGCAGCCAAAGCGGCTGAAGATGCTCAAGAACTTCCAGGAAGGCTCATTACCCGTCCTGGTGGCGACCGACGTCGCCTCACGCGGGCTGCACGTGCCCGACGTGAGCCTCGTCGTGAACTACGATCTGCCCCAGGACCCCGAGGACTACGTCCACCGCATCGGACGTACGGCCCGCGCCGGAGCCAGCGGCGACTCCATCAGCTTCGCCTGCGAATCCTACGCCATGACACTGCCGGAAATTGAAGCCTACATCGGCCACCGCATCCCGGTTGGCCAGCTGGATCCGGGGCTGCTCGTGGAGGTAAAAATCCCGCCGCGTGAATGGCGCCCGCGTCTCGGTGGTCGCGGGGGCGGCGGCCGGGGCCGGCCCGGTGGTGGCGGCAGCGGCAACCGGGGACGCAGCGGCAGCAGCGGTGGCAACCGCGGCGGACACCGCCCGGGCCGCGGCCGCAGCTGAGGTCAGCTGCCGAGCAGGCTCGACACGCCCTCGACGGCGGAATGGCCTTCGACCACACGCACCGGCAGGCGGGTATCCGGCCTGCTCACGGCAACAACCCCGGCCAGCCCGAATCGCGCTGCGGCATCCAGCACCGGCAGGCTGTCATCCACGAACAGCGTCCGGCCCGGATCAAAGCCGAGCCCGGCCTGCAACTGCGGCCAGAATCCTGCGGCCTCCTTCGGCAGGCCAAATTCGTGGGAGCTGATGCAAGCCTCGAAAAACCGGCCAAGGCCCGACACACCTTTCTTGACCGCCAGCGTTTCCGCATGGGCATTGGTCACCAGCACCAGGCGCTTGCCGGAAGCGTGCGCCCGCTGCAGGAACTCCCGCGCCCCCGGCAGGTAGCGAATGCGATGGCTGCTCGCTTCCTTGAGTGCCCGCAGATCCAGGCGCAGCTCACGGCTCCAGTAGTCAAGGCAGTACCAGTCCAGACAACCCTGTTTGCGGGCGAAGTGTTCAAACAGCTCCTCACGCACCACGACCGGCGGACCACCGACTGCGCGCACCAGGCAGCGCGGCACCGCCTCGCGCCAGAACCAGTTGTCGAAGGACAGATCGAGAAGCGTGCCGTCCATGTCCAGCAGGATGGTGTCGCATTCCTGCCAGAGCTGCGCCGCTGGCCGGGCAAGGGGCGCTGTACTCATGCTTTATACTGCCTTCCCGCTGCGTTCATTGCGGCCTCATTTTAGCCCGACTCCCGGCATGCACTCCTGGCAGGCCACTGCATGAACATCGAACCTGCCAGCCTGGTACAGCCAGTGCTGGCCATCGCCCACAAGGCCGGATTGCGCCTCCTCGACATTTACCAGACAGGCTTTGCCGTCGATACCAAGGCAGACCACACGCCGGTTACTGCCGCGGACCTCGCCGCCCATGAGCTCATCATGCGGGAACTCACCCTGCTGACACCGGACATTCCGGTCTGGTCTGAAGAAGCCGCGGAAATCCCGCGTGCACAGCGCCGCCAGTGGCGCTGGTTCTGGCTGGTGGATCCGCTGGATGGCACCCGGGAATTCATCAGGCGCAATGGCGAGTTCACCGTGAACATCGCACTGCTGTGCGGGCAGGCACCGGTGCTCGGCATCATCCATGCCCCTGTTCCTGGCCGTGATTACTGGGGTGGCCCTGGCCTCGGTACCTGGCGCCAGGATGCCGGGCAGACGCCCCAGGACATCGCAGTCCGCCATTCGCAGGCCCGGCCGCCCCGCGTCGCTGGCAGTCGCTCGCACGGGACTGGCGCGCTGGCTGCCTTCCTCGCCGAGCTGGGGCCGCACGAGCTGCAGTCGATTGGCAGCTCATTGAAGTTCTGCCTTATCGCCGAAGGCACTGCCGACCTGTATCCACGCCTCGGACCAACCTCGGAGTGGGACACGGCTGCAGGCCAGGCCATCGTTGAAGGTGCCGGCGGCACCGTGGTCGACGCCACGGGTCGTCCCCTGCGCTACAACAGCCGTGAAGATGCGCTGAATCCGGACTTCCTCGCCTGTGGCAGCGTTGACAAGCGGTGGCTGGAAGCACTGGCCCGCAGCGCCAGGTACCGGAATTTCGACTAAACTGGCCGGCGGCGATACAAGGCGCACCATACCGCCGGCCACCGGCACGCAGGTGCAACACGCGCCCGGGCCAGGAACCTGATGAATACCACCAACGTCGACGAAGATACTTTCCGCAGCCGCAGCCGCCTGAAGGAACTGCGCGTGCTGCACGGGGATCTCGACGTCGCCATCGCCGAATTGGCAAAAAATCCTTACGCGGACCAGCTGCGGCTGAGCCGTCTGAAGAAGCAGAAGCTGCGCCTGAAGGACATGATCAGCAAGCTGGAAAGCGGGCTGATCCCCGATCTCAACGCCTGAGGGCACGCCGGACCGCACCGGGACCGTCGATCGGCTTGACAGCCCGGGCAGGATCCCAACCTGCTGTTTTGCATGGGATTAGCCCATAATCCGTGATGCCTGTCCCGGTCCAGCCGAGCGCATCCTGTCGGCTGTTCTGACACTTGCCCCCTAACACCGGCGGCACACCTCACCAGGCACGGCGATCGCCGCTGCCAGGCCGGCAGGCCAGGTGACACCGTTCACACAAACACCGTGAAGCGCAGGCTTAGGTTAAACCCGCACGGCGGCCGCAGCGGGCTGGCATGCGCCATGCATTGATATCCCCGAGACGCAAGACAGCCATTGCTCTCGCACACAACCCAACGCAACGCAGACAACACAACGCACACAACCCCAAGCCTGACAAGAATAAGAAGAAACAGGCCGCCAAAAAAAGAAAAACAAGACTGACCATTTCCGCGCCCATCCTTACCGCCCCGCAAGGGGCGGTTTTTTTTGCCGCGATGAAATGCCTCTGCGTAAACTCCCGCCATGACCCTCCTGGTGGCTGACATTGGTGGAACCAATACGCGCTGTGCGCTGGCCTCCGCAGCAGGCATCGGGCCCGTCAGTGCCTTCCGGAACACGGGCTTCCCAGGCCTCGCATCCCTGCTGGCGGGCTACCTGGACAGGCTGCCCGCCGCGGCGCGTCCGCGGTCTGGCGCACTCTGCGTGGCCGCACCAGTCCGGGGCGACGAGGTCCGGATGTCAAACATCAGCTGGGAGCTCTCGCGTACCGCGCTTCGCCAGACACTCGCGCTCGATGAACTGCTGCTGGTGAATGACTTTGCGGCGCTGGCCCGCGCGCTGCCGGAACTCGGCAGCACGGACATTGTGCAGATCGGCAGCGGCAGTCTGGTGCCGGATGCGCCACGGGTCGTCATCGGGCCCGGAACCGGTCTTGGCATCGCCAGCCTCGTACAGGCCGGCAATCGCTGGATCACGCTGGCAGGTGAAGGCGGGCATGCGACTCTCGGCGCCAGCGACGATCGCGAGGAAGGAGTACTGCGCGCGGCCCGGCACCGCTTCGGACATTGCTCTGCCGAGCGCATCCTTTCCGGCCATGGCCTGTCCTTCCTCCATGAAACCCTCCATGGCGGCGCCCCGCTCACGCCGGAAGCCGTCGGTGCCCGCTTCGTTGCGGGTGAAGCCGATGCGCTGGAAACCTTCGACGTGTTCTTCAGCCTGCTCGGCAATATGGCGGGCAGCCTGGCACTGACACTCGGT
>CAZQGA010000198.1:0-4960 GCA_964592735.1 uncultured Chromatiaceae bacterium
CGCGCCCGCGCGCCGCGCCGCGAACGGCAGCCAGGCGAGGGGCGCGAGGGCGAGCCCCCGGTAGTCGATCGCCCCGGCGCTGACCTCCGCCCAGATGCCAGGCTTCTCGCCGCTGACGAGCTGCACTTCCGTGCGCTCGGGCAGGATCTCCCCGGCGAGGCGCTGCTCGACGGTCTTGCGTGTCATTGCCCGGTAGGCCGGGCGCACCAGGTCGGTAACCGGCCGGCCGACAAGTTCCTCGGCCGTGACGCCGAGCAGGGCGGCAGCGGCCTGGTTGGCGTACAGGATGCGCTCGCGGTGCACGACCACGACCTCGGGCATGGCGTTGGCGAGGTCGGCAAACAGCACTTCCCGCTCACGAACCTGCCGGTCCCTGGCCTGCAGCGTATCGAACAGGCGGTTGATGCTCGCACCGAGATCGGCGAAGGCCGGAAGGTCGCGTGCATAGTCCAGGCGCCGGGTGAACGAACCTGCCTCCGCCGCCTCGCGGATATCTTTTTGCAGCACAGCGAGGTGGCCGGCCTGCCGCCGCAGCGCGAACCACAGGACCACGGCAATGCCAGCCAGGCCGACGCAGGCGAGCGCCAGCGAACCGACCAGCCACAGGTCACTCATTGCAGCCACCAGGGCAATCTGTAGCCGTTGTCCGGCCTTGTCATGACATCCATGCCGCCGAACATCCTCGCCGGCCTGCGTTTTCCGGACAGCATAGCCCATGCCCCCCGCCCGCCACCGGGGGCATTCACCATAATGGACGCCGTCCGGCGCCTTGTCCGCCGCCGCCAAACTCCTTACCCTTGCGCCCTTGCCCGCGGTCCGCCGCGCTTCCCGGCCTTGACTATGACGAACGAAGCAGCCCGCCAGCAGATGGTCACCCAGCAAGTCCGCGCCTGGTCGGTGCTGAACCCGGACGTCCTGCAGGCCATGACCGAGGTACCGCGCGAACACTTCATGCCCGCCGCTTATCGCCAGCTGGCATTCGCGGATACGACGGTGCCCCTGCCCGATGGCCAGCAGACGCTCAGCCCGCAGATCGAGGGGCGCATCCTGCAAGCCCTGGAGATCACCGCCGCGGACCGGATCCTCGAGATCGGCACCGGCAGCGGCTTCCTCACCGCGTGCATGGCCCGCCTCGGTGCCCACGTCACCAGCCTGGAAATCCGCCCGGCACTCGCTGAGACGGCACGCCGGGCCCTGCACGATGCCGGTGCGGCCAACTGCGAAGTGCTGGTGCAGGACGCCTTTGCCTGGCAGGCGCCTGTCAGCTTCGACTGCATCGCCGTCACCGGCTCGCTGCCGCTGCCGGACACGCGTTTCCAGCAATGGCTGGCACCGGGCGGGCGCATGTTCGTCGTCACCGGCCAGCCACCCGCCATGGAAGCTGTCCTGCTCCGGCGCAATGCCCAGGGCGGGATCGAGCGCGAATCGCTGTTTGAGACCAGCCTGCCGCCGCTCGACAACGCACCACAGCCCGAATCGTTTACCTTCTGAACCCTGCATGCGCCCGGCCATGGGCCGGGTGCGCTTTTCCTGCCCGCGTTACAAAACGTTACAGTATGAGACTCGGAGCGCGGCGGGGTTTCCTTTAGTCTTTGGCATCCGGCCGCACGCCGCGCCAGAACAACCACCCGGAAGACTGACAATGGCATCCAGGATCCCCTGCCTCGGCATCAGCGCCCTCCTCGTCCTTGCGCCGCTTGCGCAGGCCGACACGCTCTGGGACGTCTACCAGCTGGCGCGACAAAACGACCCGCAACTGCGTGAGGCCGAGGCGACGCAGATGGCCACCCGCGAAGGCAAGCCCCAGGCGCTGGGTGCCCTCCTGCCGCAGCTTTCGGCGACGGGTACCGCAGCCCGGGATGCCGCAAGCAGCAGCCGCAGCGGCCTGTCCTTCGGCTCGGTCTTCTCGACCAGCGAGTCCGACACCCGCACACACCGTACGGACTGGGGCCTGCAACTGCGCCAGACCGTGTTCCGCTGGGACCAGTGGGTCCGTTTCCGGCAGGCCGACAAGCAATCCCTGCAGGCGGACATGGACTACCGCGTCGCCGAGCTCAGCCTCTACACGCGCGTGGCCGATGCCTATTTCAATGTGCTCGCTGCGGAAGACACGCTCGATGCCGCCACCGCCGCCCGTGAAGCCATCGGCCGGCAGCTGGAGCAGTCACAGAAGCGCTTCGAGGTCGGGCTGATTGCCATTACCGACGTGCAGGAATCCCAGGCCGGCTACGACCAGTCCGTCGCCACCGAAATCACCGCCAAGCGCCAGCTCGCCAATACGAAGGAAGTCCTCCGGGAGATCACCGGCAACTATCCGGGTCCACTCGCCAAGGTCGGCGCCAGCCTGGCGCTCACGCCGCCTGACCCGGCCAACGAGGACCAGTGGGTCGAGATGGCACTCCAGCAGAACATGGCCCTGCAGTCGGCGCAGCTTGGCGCCGACATCGCGCGAGACAACATCAGCATCGCCCGCTCGGGCCACCTGCCCACGGTGGATCTCGTCGCCAGCCGCAACAACACCGACCAGGAAGGCTCGACCAAGGGCTTTTTCGGTGCAACGCCGACTGTCGGCAGCACCGCCATGGATTCGACTTCCGACAGCATCTCGCTGCAGGCGACGCTGCCGATCTTTAGCGGCGGTGTGACGAACTCGAAGGTGCAGCAGGCTGTCTACCAGCACCGCGCCGCCAAGGAGCGGCTGGAGCGCACGGCACGCCAGACGGAGCGCGCAACCCGTGACGCCTACCTTGCAGTAGATTCCGACATCTCCCAGGTCAAGGCGCTGAAACAGGCGCTGACTTCGGCGGAAACCTCGTTGCAGGCGACTGAAGCCGGCTTCGAAGTGGGCACACGCACGACGGTCGACGTCCTCGACGCGCGCCGCCAGCTTTTCCAGGCGCAGACCAACTACGCCCGCAGCCGCTACAACTACATCATCGACGTGCTCAAGCTCAAGGAAGCCGCCGGTACGCTCGATGACGAAGACGTACGGCAGGCCAACGCCTCGCTGACCGCAGCCGCAACTGCGACGCCGGCCGCTGGCGAAGCAGTCCCCGCCCCGGCCCAATAAGCAGCTTCAGCCGTCCGCCGGCGGCGGCACGGCCAGCGGCACCACCAGCGCCAGCAGCCGGTCGACGGCACCCCGGTTGTCGGCCAGTACATCGAGACCGTGCTGGCCGCGCCGGCTCCGCTCGGCCGGATCGGCCAGCAGCCGCAGGACCTCAGCGGCAATTTCCGCCGCATCGCGTGTCACGGTGGTGGCACCGCAGTCGAGCAGCATGTCCGCTATATCGGGGGCATTGAAATTGTTGGGGCCGGTGATGGACGCCAGACCCAGGGCTGCAGGCTCCAGCAGGTTGTGCCCGCCAACGGGCACCAGGCTGCCACCGACGAAGGCGACATCGGCCGCGGCATAGAGCAGGGTCAGTTCACCCATGCTGTCGCCGAGAAAAACCCGGGTGGCAGCCTCGCAGGTGGCACCACTGCTGCGGGTGACGCTCGTGAAGCCCTCGCGCTCGAGCAGCGCAGCGACTGCAGCGAAGCGCTCCGGGTGCCGTGGCACGAGAATCAGCAGGGCCGCGGGCTGGGCCTGCAGGATACGACGGTGCGCATCAAGCAGCACCTGTTCCTCGTCCTGGTGCGTGCTGGCGCCGATCCACACGGGGCGGCCGGGCGCATGCCGCGCGCGGAATTCCCGGCCGTGTACCGCGATGGCGGGGGCGAGCTCGAAGTCGAACTTGATGTTGCCGGTCACGTGGGTTCGTGCCGGATTGGCGCCCAGCGCACGGAACCGCTCGGCATCCGCGGTGCTCTGCGCACCGATGACGATGCCATTGGCAAGCGTGTCACGGATCAGGCCGAAGAGGATCCGGTAGCGGCGCAGGGATCTGGCCGAGACGCGTGCACTCGCCAGCACCAGCGGCACGGAGCGGCGTCCGCACTCATGGTAGAGGTTCGGCCAGATCTCGGTCTCCAGCACCACGGCGAGCTCCGGCCGCGCCCAGTCGAAGAAGCGGCGTACCGGTCCGGGTGCGTCATAGGGCATGTAGGCATGCGTGACCGAGTTGCCGAACAGGTCGCGGGCGCGTGCCGAGCCGGTAGGCGTCATCGTGGTGACGACGATGGGCGTGGCGGGAAAATGCTGGCGCAGGGTACGCAGCAGCGGCGCTGCTGCGGTGACCTCACCCACGGAGACGGCATGGATCCAGATGCTTGGCGCCTTCAGGCGCTCAAAGCCGAAACCGAAGCGCTCACCGATGCGGCGGCGGTACCCCGGCTGGCTGAGGCTGCGCCAGAGCAGGTGCCCGACGAACACCGGCGCCAGCAGCCAGGAGAGCAGGACATAGGCGAGCCGCACGGCGCGGGGTTCAGCGCGGCTTGCGGATCGCGTCGATGATCCGCGTCGTCGAACGCCCCGCGCGGAAGCGCAGCACCTCGACCCGGCCGCCACTGGCGATGACAGCAGGACCACCGGCAATGTCCTCGGGCCGGTAATCACCGCCCTTGATCAGGACATCGGGCAGGACCGCACCGATGAGGTCCGCTGGCGTGTCTTCGCCGAACGGCACCACCCAGTCCACGGCGGCCAGCGCCGCCAGCACCGCCATGCGGTCGGCGAGCGGGTTGATCGGGCGCTCAGGGCCTTTCAGGCGCCGTACCGAATCGTCATCGTTGACGGCCACCAGCAGGCGGTCGCCGCGTGCCTTGGCCTCCTCCAGGTAGCCGACGTGGCCCGCGTGCAGGATGTCAAAGACCCCGTTGGTCATGACGATGCGCTCACCGCGCGAGCGTGCTTCGGCCACTACCTGGCCGATCTCGTCGCGGCCGATGATGCCGCGCCCGCCGAGGCCATGCTCGTGCAATTCATGGCGCAGCTCCACGGGTGTCGCCGAGGCCACGCCGATCTTGCGCACGACGATGCCGGCGGCGATGTTGGCAAGGGCCGCTGCATCGGTCAGGG
>CAZQGA010000199.1:0-4947 GCA_964592735.1 uncultured Chromatiaceae bacterium
TGACTGATGAGAATCCCGCCGAGTCCGAACATCGCCTGGTTGTCGAGCGCCGCCGCAAGCTCGAGGCACTGCGGGGCACGGGCTTCCGTTTCCCGAACCATCGCCGGCGCACGGTGCTGGCCGGCCAGGTCCTCAGTACGTACGAGGGTTACAGCACCGAGGCGCTGGAGGAGGCGGCCGTGGAGGTGGTCGTCGGCGGGCGCATGATGGCCAAGCGCGTCATGGGCAGGACGAGCTTCGTCAAGATCCAGGATCGCAGCGGCCAGCTCCAGCTGTTCCTGCAGCAGGGCATGCTGCCAGAGGAAACCTACCAGGCTTTCAAGGGCTGGGATCTCGGTGACATTCTCTGGGCCCGTGGCCGCCTGTTCCGCACGAAAACGGGTGAGATCAGCGTGCGCGTCACCGAACTCGAATTGCTGGTCAAGGCGCTGCGGCCGCTGCCGGAGAAGTTCCACGGGCTTACCGACCAGGAAACCCGCTACCGCCAGCGCTATCTCGACCTGATCATGAACGAGGACTCGCGCGAGGTGTTCCGGCGTCGCTCGCAGATCGTGCAATTCCTGCGCAACTACCTCGATACGATGGAGTTCCTCGAGGTGGAGACGCCCATGATGCAGGCGATCCCCGGTGGTGCAATGGCGAAGCCCTTCGTCACCCACCACAATGCGCTCGACCGGCAGCTCTACCTGCGCATCGCCCCGGAGCTCTATCTCAAGCGGCTGGTGGTGGGCGGCTTCGAGCGCGTGTATGAGCTCAACCGCAACTTCCGCAACGAGGGCATCTCCACCCAGCACAATCCCGAGTTCACCATGCTCGAACTCTATATGGCCTATGCGGACTACCAGGTCCTCATGGACCTGCTCGAGCAGATGTTCCGCAGCCTGGCCGAGTGCGTGCTGGGTACGGCCACGATCACCTACCAGGGCAGGACGTACGATTTTTCCGCTGCCTTTCGCCGTGCCTCGATCGAAGACCTCGTCGCCGAGAACAACCCGGGTCTTGCCCGCGGGCAGTTGCGTGACGTCACGGCGCTGCGTGCCTGGTGCGCCACGCTCGGCATCACCGTGCAGCCCGGCTATGGCGCAGGCAAGCTGTTGACCGAGATTTTCGAGAAGACCGCCGAACACCGGCTTGACGTGCCAACCTTCGTCACGGGGTTTCCGGCCGAGGTCTCGCCGCTCGCCCGGCGCAGCGACGCTGATCCCTTCCTGACAGACCGCTTTGAGCTCTTCATCCACGGTCGTGAGATTGCCAATGGGTTCTCGGAGCTGAACGATGCCGAGGACCAGGCCGAGCGTTTCCAGGCGCAGGTGCGGCAGAAGAGCTCGGGCGACGAAGAGGCGATGTTCTACGACGACGACTACGTGACGGCGCTGGAATACGGGCTGCCGCCCACGGCGGGTCTCGGCATCGGGATTGACCGCCTGGTCATGCTGTTGACCGACAGCCCGTCGATCCGCGATGTGCTGCTGTTCCCGCACATGCGGGAGACGGCTGGCCAGGGACCTTGCGCATCACCGCGCCGGTGATGGGACAGCAGGAATCTCGTACGGCAGGTCGAGCGGCACCAATGGCCGCACATGCCCCGCATCCGCGAAGAGCGATTCGCCTGCGGCGTCGAAGCGCACGACAGCGAGGATCTCGCCACCGGTGTCGGCCGCTGCGGCGCTGACGATCGTGCCTGTCTCGCCACCGGGCCCGAAGACCGGGTCCCCCGGTGCCGGCAGTGGCAGGCCGATTCCATAGCGCAACAGCCGCCGCTTCAGCCGGCCGAGGTGGCGGGTGCGGGTAACGATCTCCTGGCCCGGGTAGCAGCCCTTGTCGAAACTGACCGCGCCGCTGAGGTCGAGGTTGAGCATCTGTGGGATGAAGACGCCTGGCGAGTCAGCAGCGCGTGTAAAGCCGTCACGGATGTCAGCGAGTGACCAGCTGTTGGCATCGGCTGCGGTGCCCGGCAGCCTGGCGAGCAGGGCAGGCAGGGTGCTTGCCGGTGCGGTGAACAGCATGCGCCGGCTGTCGATACGCAGCGCGCACCAGTCGGCCGTCGCGCTGCAGTCGAGTGGCTGCACAGGCAGTGCGATGGTATCCAGGGAAGGCGTGGGGCCGGCGGGGAACATCCAGCCGGTGAGCCCGCTATCGGCAAGGTCGATCGTCACTTTCGCACGCAGGATGAACAGGCGCAGGCGCCGTACGATGCTGTCGGCGAGAGCTGCTGGCACCGTCAGCCAGAGTGCATCGGACCAGGCAAAGGCCTCGCCGGCGACAAGCACGCGCCCCTGAGCATCGGCCCAAGCGTAGCGTACACCCTGGGCTGGCGTGATACGCCGGATGTCCTGTGTCAGCTGGCTCTGCAGGAACGCGCTGCGGTCACTGCCTGCGATGCGGACGAGGCGCAGAAAATCGAGGCCTGTGATCCGCGCCGGATTGTGGGTGTCCTGGATCAAATCAGCCACGCAGGCGAGGGGTGTAGTGAAAAATCCGCCGCATTCTGGCACACTTTTCTGATGTCAGTGACCACGCCCAAGGGTGAGCAAGACCCCGGCAGTTCCCGAAAGGATTCGCCCCAGGCGGCCCGGATTTCCACTGGGGAAACAGCGGCCGGCCAGCCCGAGCCGCGGGTTCCCGAAGTGGGCGGTCCTGCCGGGCCGGAGCCAACGCGCTACGGGGACTGGGAAAAAGGCGGCAGGTGCATCGATTTCTGATGTGACTGTCACGCTGACAGAAGCGCTGCACGCAGCCCCTGCTGTGGTGGTTGTCACCCGATACGGCAGTCCGCAGCCGGCACGCCCGGCCGCGTCGATGAATTTGCGAGGATATTAGTCAATGGCGCAAGCAAATCGGCCCCTGTCGCCCCACCTGGGCATTTACCGCTGGCAGATCAGCAACACCCTGTCCATCCTGCATCGTCTCACCGGTGTGGGGCTGACCATCGGTGCCGTCGTGCTCACGGCCTGGCTGGTGGCCGCAGCGAGTGGACCGGCAGCCTATGGGCAGATCATCGGATTGCTGAGATCGCCGCTGGGCGCACTGCTCCTGCTGGGCTGGTCTTTTGCGTTCTTCTTCCATCTTTGCAATGGCATCCGGCACCTGTTCTGGGATGCCGGCTACGGCTTCGAGGTGCCGCGGGCGCGCCTGACCGGCATGCTGGCAGTTGTCGCGGCTGCTGTCCTCACTCTGGTGTTCTGGGTCATCGCACTCAGTGCCGGGGAGGGCTGAGCCATGAACCTGCGTACACCCCTCAAGCGCGCCCTCGGGCTAGGCTCTGCAAAATCCGGTTTCGAACACTGGTGGGGGCAGCGCCTGTCAGCAGCGGCCCTGGTGCTCCTGGGGCTGTGGTTCGCCTGCAGCATCATCGATGTCGGCAGTGCCGATTACGCGGTTGCTGTGGCCTGGATCGGCTCGGCGCCGCATGCGATCCCGCTGATCCTGCTCGTCATGACCCTGCTGTACCACTCCAGTCTTGGTGTCACTGTCGTGATCGAGGATTACGTGCATGACGCCAAGGCCCTGGTGCTGTCGCTGGTTCTGGTCAGGTTCGCGCATATCGCAATGGCCGTGGCGGGCATCTATTCCATCCTGAGACTGTCGCTGGGAGCCCAGGCATGAGCGGGGATTACACCTTCATCGACCACAGCTACGACGTCGTCGTCGTCGGCGCAGGGGGGGCTGGCCTGCGGGCGACCTTCGGGCTCGTGGAGGCCGGGCTTTCTGCTGCGTGCATTACCAAGGTGTTCCCGACGCGCAGTCATACCGTGGCCGCGCAGGGTGGCATCAGTGCGGCGCTTGGCAACATGGGCGAGGACGACTGGCGCTGGCACATGTACGACACCGTCAAGGGTTCCGACTGGCTCGGCGACCAGGACGCGATCGAGTACATGTGCAAGGAAGCCCCGCAGGCGGTCATCGAACTCGAGCACTACGGTGTGCCGTTCTCGCGCACGGAGGATGGGCGCATTTACCAGCGGCCCTTCGGCGGCATGACCACGCATTTCGGCAAGGGGACGGCGCAGCGCACCTGTGCAGCGGCGGACCGCACCGGGCATGCGATGCTGCATACCCTGTACCAGCAGTCCCTGAAGCATGACGCCACGTTTTTCATCGAGTATTTCGCCATCGACCTCATCATGGAGAATGGCGAGTGTCGTGGTGTCGTGGCACTGGACATGGCGACCGGTGAACTGCACCGCTTTCGCGCCCACCGCGTCATCCTGGCCACCGGCGGCTATGGCCGCGCCTTCTTTTCCTGTACCTCGGCCCATACCTGCACCGGCGACGGCAATGCGATGGTGCTGCGGGCGGGGCTGCCACTGCAGGACATGGAGTTCGTGCAGTTTCACCCGACGGGAATCTACGGCTCCGGCTGCCTGATCACCGAGGGCGCCCGCGGCGAGGGTGGCTACCTGACGAACTCGCGGGGCGAGCGCTTCATGGAGCGCTATGCACCAAACGCCAAGGATCTTGCCTCACGCGACGTCGTGAGCCGCTCCATGACTGTGGAGATCCGCGAGGGCAGGGGCGTCGGCACGGAGGCCGACCATATCCATCTGCACCTCGAGCACCTCGGGCCCGACGTGATCCACGAACGCCTGCCCGGCATTGCCGAGACGGCACGCATTTTTGCCGGCGTGGATGTCACCCGCGGGCCGATCCCGGTGCTGCCGACCGTGCACTACAACATGGGGGGCATCCCGACCAACTACCACGGTGAGGTCCTGACCCTGAAGGATGGCAATCCGGACTCGGTGGTACCGGGCCTGATGGCCGTTGGCGAGGCGGGTTGTGTCTCGGTTCATGGCGCCAACCGCCTGGGTTCCAATTCGCTGCTTGATCTCGTCGTATTCGGCCGTGCGGCAGCCCGCCGCTGTGCCGAGCTGCTCAAGGACGCAGGTCGCCCGCGGGCGCTGGCAGCCGGAGCCGGCGATGAGGCCGTGGCGCGGCTTGACCGGT
>CAZQGA010000200.1:0-4946 GCA_964592735.1 uncultured Chromatiaceae bacterium
ATGCCCGGCTGCTCGGGTACCGCGATGGCCTGATCGGTGAGCGCCGAGCCACCCAGCGCACCGAGGTCGATGCGCAGGCAGCGGTGCTCCCGGGCGCCGAGCAGCCTGGCAAGCTGCGCTGCCGCATCGAGCTCGGCGCGATGTCGCTGGCCATAATCGAAACTCAGGGCATGGCAATCATGCCCATCGCGACTGACGGCCAGCGCAAGGCAGGTGGCCGAGTCCATGCCACCGGAGAGCAGCACCACAGCCCGCGGGCGTTCAGTGGCCACGGGCATCGGCCCAGAGGTACTTGTGCAATTGCACCTGGAAACAGACTTCGAGCCGGTCAGCCAGGATCCACTCGGCGAGCTCACGAGGCTCAAGCTGACCCCAGGCGGGCGAGAACAGCACCTGGCAGCGGGCAGGCAATCCATGCTCGACGAGGATCCGCTTCGACCACTCGTAGTCATCGCGTCCGGCGATCACGAACTTCACCTGGTCCTGCGGCCGCAGTTGCGCAAGATTGGTCCAGAGGTTGCGGCCACTCTCGCCCGAGGACGGCGGCTTCAGGTCCATGACCACGGTGACGCGCGGGTCTGTCCCGGTGATATCCAGCGCCCCACTGGTTTCGAGCTGGACCCGATAGCCAGCGTCGCACAACTGGTTGAGCAGTACACGGCTGGCCGGCTGGGCAAGAGGCTCGCCGCCGGTCACGCAGACATGGCGCGCACCAAAACCGGCAACGGATTCCAGGATCGATGGCAGGCTGCGCAGCTCGCCGCCGCTGAACGCGTATGCGGTATCACACCAGGTGCAGCGAAGCGGGCAACCAGTCAGCCGCACGAATACCGTAGGCTGGCCAACACTGGTTGACTCACCCTGGATGGAATGGAAGATTTCACTGACCCGCAACCGGGCCTGACGGATGGCACTGGGCTCCGGTGAGTCAGTCATGATCAGCCGGGCAAGCCGCGGATGGCCACACCACCCGCAGCAGCGGGTCAGTGACCCTCGCCAGCCATGGACTGGAGCCGCTGGCTGGCAAGGCGTGCTGCCGTGCTGTCGCCGTAATTCTGCACCACAGCCGTGAGTGCCTTGCGGGCCGCATCATAGCGCTTGAGTTCGTAATTGCAGTACCCGACCTTGAGGAGGGCATCGGGTGCCTTGCGCGACTGCGGATACGTCGCCAGCACAGCCTCGAACTCGGGCAGCGCTTCCTTGTACTTCTGGGCGACATAGATGCTCTCTGCGAGCCAGTACTGGCCGTTGTCCGCGAGACTGCTTTGCGGATGGCTGGCCAGGAACTGCCGGAATGCCTGCGTCGCCTGCTCGTAACGACCCTGCTTGAGCAGGTCAAAGGCGGCCTGGTAGCGGGCGCGATCGTCGCTGTCGCCTGCAGCCCCGGCAGCCGCACCACTGCTCCCGGCAGCCGCCAGCTGTCCGGCATCGCTGCCACGCGTCGCCATGCCCTGCAGGCGCTGGTCCACATCGAGATAGAGCTGGCGCTGGCGCTCCGCGCCCTGCTCCACCGCATTGCGCAAGGTTTCTACGTCATTGCGCAACGCCTGGTTCTCCTTCTGCAGGCTGTCGATCTGGGACATGAGATTCATCAGTCCCTGGTTCTCGACCACCCGCTCGACACGGGCCAGGCGGTTGTCGAGATCCACCTGCTTCAGGTAGACCGGATCTTCCTCGGGAGGCACCATCTGGCACCCGCCGCCAAAGACGGCGAGTGCCAGCAGCAGTGCAACCGGAACGCTGCGCAGCCTCATGGCAGCCTCAGGGTGCGTAGACGATTTCCACACGGCGGTTCAGTGCCCAGGATTCTTCATCACTGCCCGTGACGGCCGGGCGCTCCTCACCATAGCTGACGGTGCCCAGCTGGCTTGCAGCCGCACCCTGCAGCAGCAAGGCCTGCTTGACCGCCTGCGCCCGGCGTTCGCCGAGGCCGATGTTGTACTCGCGGCTGCCGCGCTCGTCGGCATGACCTTCGAGACGCGCCTTGGCGCCAGGATTGGCCGCCAGGTACTTGCCGTGGGCTGCAACGATTTCCCGGAACTCCGACTTGATGTTGTCACGGTCGAAGTCGAAGTACACGGTGCGATTGCGGACCGACGCACGCGGGCCCGCAGCAGCAGAGTCATCGAAACTGCCGCCACCACCGAGGCTGCCCTGATCCACGCCGCCCGCCTGGGCGCCCGCAGCCTGTCCCGACTGCGTACCGTATCCGAGACCATCCTGCTCCTTGGCGCCCTTGCTTGCGCAGCCCGCCAGCACGGCCATCACCAGAACCAGGCAAACTTTCTTGGCACTCATGAACTTCATAGCTCCTGCTTTGCTTCCATGGGTTCCACGGACCACCCGTGGCACCCTGTCAAAATCAGTTCACCCGGAACGGCGACCAAGCGGGCTCCCGCACATCACCCTCCACTGCCGGGATGCGCTGGCGCACACGGCCATCCACCGACACCGTGGCCAGCACGCCACGCCCCCCCTCACGGGTGGCATAAATCAGCGTTTCCCCGTTCGGGGCAAAGCTGGGCGACTCATCCTGGCGCCCATCGGTGAGGACCTGGGTAAACCCGCGCTCCAGGTCAAGGATGGCGATTCTATAGTTCCCACGGTCGTTGGTCACCACGGCCAGGCGTCTGCCATCTGGGGACACCCGCGGGCGGGCGTTGTAACTGCCCTCGAAACTGACGCGCTGGGCGTTGCCACCCTCGACGGGAACCCGGTAGATCTGCGGCCCGCCTGCCCGATCCGAGGTAAAGAAGATGCTCCGCCCGTCCACAGCCCAGGCCGCCTCGGTCTCGATGGAGCGCTGGTCGGTCAGGCGCGTGAGGACCTGGGAGGCCAGGTCCAGCGTGAAGAGGTCGAGATTGCCCTCACCCCTCGACAGGGTCAGGGCGAGCATCCGTCCGTCGGGCGACCAGGCTGGCGAGCCGTTCACACCGGCCCGTGCCGAAACCTTCTGCCGCAGGCCGCTGCGCAGGGTTTGCACATAGATCTCAGCCACCTTGTTCTCGAAGGACACATAGGCCAGCTTGCGGCCGTCGGGCGACCAGGACGGCGACATGATCGGCTCGCGGGACTCGACCATGACCTGTTCATTGGCGCCATCGGCATCGGCGACGATGAGCCGATAGAGGTCGGGCTTGCCACCCTTCTGGGTGGCCGTCACATAGGCTATGCGGGTGGAAAAGATGCCCGGTACCCCGGTCAGCTTCTCGTAGATCATGTCCGCAGCCCGGTGCGCGCCAAGACGCAGCCCGGCAGCAGGCGCCGGCAAGCGGTAGCCGAGCAACTGCTGGCCACGCAATACATCGAAGAGCTGGAACTGGATGGTGTACTCACCCGGCGTGGTCTCCAGCAGCCGCCCAACGACCACCGCCTCGACACCGAGCATCTTCCAGCTCCTGAAGTCCACCTCCGTGCCTGCGACAGGCCGTTGCACCAGGTCGCGTTCGGGCAGCGGCTCGAAGCGGCCCGTACTGGCCAGATCACGGGAGATGAGGCTGGCAATGTCGAAGGGCACCGTCCCGCTGCCCTGCCAGCCGAACGGCACGATGGCAACGGGGACTGGCCGCGCCACGCCGCCAACGATCTCGATGCGCAACTCGGCGCGCAGCGGCAATGCCACTGCAAGCAAACCGCAAAAAGCCAGGATTCCTGGCAACAGACGCTTGGGCATGACGTGCACATCAACCTCCGGAGGGCTGCTATTTTTCCGGTTTGAAATTAAAGAGCAAGTTCCGCTCGAAGAGGCGTGGATCCGACGGCAGGGGCAGCGGCGAGGCGCGCAGGACGGCCGTCTCCACCGAACGGGCAAAGGCAGCATCGCCCGTGCAATTGAAGGCGACGGCCGAGGTCACCTCGCCGCCTGGAATCTGCTGGACCCTCACGTCACAGCTGTTGCCCGGCCGCGCACTCGGCGGCTCATTCCAATTGCGCCGTACCTTCTGGGCAATGATGTCACGATACTCCGCTGCTGCGGCCGACCCCACCACGGCATTGAGCGATTCTTCCTCGGCCATCTGCCGCGCCAGATCCGCCTGGCTCTGCGCACGACGCCGGTCTGCCTCCGCCCTGGCCTTCGCCTCCGCTTTGGCCTTGGCATCGGCCTGCACTCTGGCGTCTGCCTGCGCCTTGGCATCAGCCTTTGCTTTCACCTGCGCAGCAGCTTCGGCGCGGGCATCTGCGCGCGCTTTGGCGTCCGCCTCCGTCTTGCGCCGGACTTCCTCGCGCTGACGCTCCTCGGTTTGCGCCTGCCGCACCTGCTCGGCACGCTGGCGCTCCTCCTGGAGCCGGCGGGTCTCGGCCTGCCGCATCAGCTCTTCCTGCTGGCGGCGCTGTTGCGCCTGCTCGGCCTGGCGCTGGCGCCGCTCGGCCTCGGCCGCCCGCTCGCGCAAAACGCGGGCATCGACCACGGTGGCCTCGATCGCCAGTCGCGTCGGCTGGGGCGTGGGCTTCGGCAACAGGCTGAGATTGAGCGCCAGCAGCACGAACAGGGTCAGATGCAGCAACACGGACCCTGCGAGCACGACGCCGTGCTCGCGAAAGAAATCGTTGCCAGACGCCAGGGTATGGGTCATTCCAGGAGCCGGTGGCTGTATGCAGCCCTAGCTCTGACCCCGACGGCGCCGTGAAGTGTCCGGGGGATCGGTCAGGAAACCGACCTTCTTCGCCCCGGACTGCTGCAGCAGGACCATGGCCTCGACAACCCGCCCGTAAGCCACCTTCTGGTCCGCCTTCACCAGCACCAGCGTCTCCGGCTTGCGGCGCAACACGGCCGAGGCGAGGCCCACCACCTGGTCGGCATCGATCGCAGCGTCCCGACGATTGCCGATATTGAGAAAGAACTGCCCGGCCGCATCCACCGAGAGGACCAGTGGCTCGTCATTCTGCCCCGCATCGATCGGCTCGGCAGCAGCCTTGGGCAGTTCCACCTCCACGCCCTGGGTCAG
>CAZQGA010000201.1:0-4924 GCA_964592735.1 uncultured Chromatiaceae bacterium
AGCGTGTGCTGGATGTCGTGGTAGACGGTGTCGCAGCCGAGGTAATCCTCGTACTCGCCCCGGAACAGGCGTTCGAAATCGTGGAATGCCACCCAGAGCCCGTCGAAGGAACTGCCCGGGAACGCCTGCTGCATGATCGCCCGCACCGCGTTGCGCACCTCGCCGGGCTCGCTGACGCAGACACGGCCGGTGACGTCATATTCGTTGGGCCGGAACCGGAACGGCCGGCTGGCAGTCTGCTCGATGGGGGCGGCGCTGGGCATCATCGGGGGAATTCTGGCACCTGGGGCCATGCGGGCACAACGCCATTTCTGTCGTAATGCAGCCGTTTATCGCGCAATTTTCACCCGAAACTGGCCCAGACCGGGGTGTGATCGGAGGGCTGCTCGCGCCCCCGCGGTCCCGCATCGATGCCGCTGCCGGTGGCGGCGGCCGCCAGTGCCGGTGAAACGAGGATGAGGTCGATGCGCAGGCCGCGGTTGCGGCGGAAGGCGCCTGCGCGATAGTCCCACCAGCTGAATGCCTGCTCCGGCTGTTCGAAGCAGCGGAAGACGTCGACAAAGCCTAAGTCCAGCAGGGCCCGCAAGCGTTCACGCTCCGGTTCGCTGCAGAGGATCTGGTCCCGCCACTGTGCCGGATCGTGCACGTCACGGTCTTCCGGTGCGATGTTGAAGTCCCCCACAACCGCGATTTTCCCGTGCCGGGTGAGCGCCTCGCGGAGGTGTTCATGCAATGCGGTGAGCCAGCGCAGCTTGTATGCAAATTTTTCCGAGCCGACGCTCTGGCCGTTCGGAACGTAGAGGTTGTACAGGCGCAGCCCGTCGTACGTCCCTGCCAGCACGCGCCGCTGATCGTCCGCGAAGCCGGGCAGCCCGCGGACAACTTCATCAGGCGGCAGGCGCGACAGCAGGGCAACGCCGTTGTAGGCCTTCTGCCCATCCACCGCGCAGTGGTAGCCGATGGATTCGAACTCGGCCGCCGGAAAGTCTTCCGTGACGACCTTGATCTCCTGCAGGGCCAGCACGTCTGGCTGCGCAGCCTCCAGCCAGTCCTTCACGTGACCGAGGCGCTGGCGGATGGAGTTGACGTTCCAGCTGGCGATTTTCACGACAGGGGATATCAGGCTGCTGCAGGTCCGGTGGCCGCTTCGCCGGTGGCGGCCGCGGTGATGCCGGAGTGGCGCAGCAGGGCGGCGATGTCGGGCCCGCGGCCGCGAAAGGCACGAAAGGCGGCGCCGATGTCGCGGGTACCGCCGATCTCGAGGATTTCCCGGCGGAAGCGGCCCGCGAGATCGGCATTGAGTACGCCTTGCTCCTCGAAGGCAGCGTAGGCATCGGAGGAGAGCACCTCTGCCCATTTGTAGCTGTAGTAACCGGCGGCGTAGCCGCCGCCGAAGACATGGGCGAACCCGTGTGCGAAGCGGTCGTAGCCGGCAGAGGGCACCACGGACACGGCGGCGCGAACCTCCTCGAGGAGATCCAGGATGCGGCCACCCTGCCCGGGGGCGTATTCGGCGTGGATGCGCAGGTCGAACAGCGAGAACTCCAGCTGGCGCAGCATCTGCATGGCACCCTGGAACACGCGCGAGGCGCGCAGGCGCGCCAGCAGCCGGGCCGGCAGCGCAGCGCCGGTTTCGTGGTGCCCGGAGATCATGGCAAGGATCTCCGGCTCCCAGGCAAAACCCTCCATGAACTGGCTCGGCAGCTCCACGGCATCCCAGGGCACGCCGTGGATGCCGGCGACGCTGGGATAGTCGATCCGGGTCAGCAGGTGGTGCAGTGTGTGGCCCATCTCGTGGAACAGCGTCAGCACCTCGTCATGCGACAGCAGGCTGGGCGTGCTGGCTGATGGCGGGGCGAAATTGCAGACCAGGTGTGCGACCGGCAGTTGTACCTGGCCAGCGCTGCGCTTGCGGCTGATGCAGTCGTCCATCCAGGCGCCGCTGCGCTTTTCCGGGCGGGCGTAGAAGTCCGTATACAGACCGCCAATGGCCTTGCCACTGGCATCGCGGACACGGAAATAGCGCGCGCTCGGATGCCAGAGGTCGGGATCCGCGACTGCTTCCAGTTGCAGCCCGTACAGCCGGCCCACCAGCCCGAACAGGCCCTCCAGGACGCGCGGCAGCGGGAAGTAGGGTCGCAGTTCTTCATCGGAAATGGAGAATTTCTGCCGTCGCAGTTCCTCCGAATACCAGGCGATGTCCCAGGCCGCAAGACGGTGGCCGGCGAAGGCTTCGAGCTCGGCGAATTCCGCCTGTGCCGCAGCCCGTGAAGCGGCGACGAGCCGCTCCAGGAAATCGCGTACCTCGCCCACGGAGGTTGCCATCTTGGTGGCCAGCGAGTACTCGGCGAAGTTGCCAAAGCCAACCAGCACCGCCGCCTCGTGCCGCAGGGCCAGAATTTCGTCCATGAGCCCGCTGTTGTCGAATTTTGCCGGTGAGGGGGGCTGGTCGGAGGCACGTGTACCCCACGCCTGGTGGAACACGGCGCGCAGCTCCCGGTTGCTCGCATGGGTGAGCACCGCGACATAACCTGGCTGGTCGAGGGAGAACAGCCAGCCGGTCTTGCCGGCGGCCGTCGCGGCAGCTGCAGCACGCTCGAGCGTGCTGGCCGGAATACCCTCCAGCCGTGTGGCATCGGTTTCATGGTGGCTCCATGCCGCCATGGCGTCGAGCAGGTTCTGCTCGAACACGGCCTGCTTTTCGGCGAGTGCTTCCATGATTTCCATGAAACGCTGCTTCTGCGCCGCCGGCAGGGCGACGCCCGCCAGGCGGAAGTCACGCAAGGCATGGTCGAGCAGCGCACGCGCCCCGTCAGGACGCCCCTCGGGGACGGTCTTCGCGACGGTCTCGAACAGCTGGCACAGCTCCGCGTTCTGCGCGATTTCGGTCTGATAGCGTGCGAGGTGTGGCAGGCAACGGTTGTATGCCTCGCGCAGTTCGGGCGTATTGGCCACGGCATGCAGGTGATTGACGGGCGACCACACCCGGTGCAGGCGATCGCCGAGTTCTTCCAGCGGCAGCACCAGGCTCTCGAAGCTGGCAGCCTCGCTGCGGCAGTTGATGAGGAGCTGTTCCAGAGCGGCCTTGTTGCCGGCCAGGGTCTGCAGGAGGGCAGGCTCGATGTGCCCGGGGCGGATCGCGGCGAAGGCGGGCAGGCCGTCCGCCCTGGCATTCAGAAGGGGGTTGTCCATGCCGGTATTATGGTGCCGCCGGCGTGATTTTGGCATCGGCCCCGCAGACGGAGTGGATCATGAACGAACCCTGGGACCTGGTGGTGATCGGAGGCGGCAGTGGTGGACTGGCTGCCGCCCAGCGTGCGGCGCAGTACGGTGCCCGCGTTGCGATTGTCGAGGGTGGTCGTCTGGGCGGAACCTGCGTCAACGTCGGTTGCGTGCCGAAGAAAATCATGTGGAATGCGGCAGGCATCGCCCATGTCCTGGAGGATGCGCCGGCATATGGCTTCCGCATTGCCACCACCGGAGCGCAGGACTGGGCCATGCTCAAGGAGAAGCGCGATGCCTACGTGCGCCGCCTCAACGACATCTATGCCGGCAACCTTGAGCGCCGGCACATCCATCTGGTGCGTGGTACCGGGCGCCTGGGCGGGCCGCGAATGGTAGCCGTTGGCAGTGAGGTGCTGGAGGGACGCCATATCCTCATCGCCACGGGCGGCTATCCGCTGGTCCCGGAGCTGCCCGGTGCCAGCCTTGGCATCACATCAGATGGTTTCTTCGACCTGGATCAGTGCCCGCCACGCGTCGCGATCATCGGCAGTGGCTACATCGCCGTGGAACTGGCGGCGATCCTGCGAGGGCTGGGTTCTGCCGTGACGCTGTTTGCCCGTCATGACAGCGTGCTGCGCCAGCACGACCGGCTCCTGCAGGAGGCGGCGATCGCATCCTTGCGGGAGGATGGCGTGATCCTGTGCTGGCGCAGCATCCTGGCGGCGCTCGAGCAGCACGATGACAGCCTGTGGCTGCACACTCGCGATGGCGTCCGGCATGGGCCGTTCGATACGGTGATCTGGGCCGTGGGCAGGCTG
The DNA here is from genome assembly GCA_964592735.1 of uncultured Chromatiaceae bacterium. GTDB lineage: Bacteria > Pseudomonadota > Gammaproteobacteria > Steroidobacterales > QUBU01. Next base: position 4,044 of record CAZQGA010000201.1, read on the forward strand.
CCGGCCACCGGTGGGCTTGGGCTCGAGACGGCCGGCGTGGCTACCGATGCCGATGGGTTCGTGCCGACGGACCGTTTCCAGGAAACCCGCGTGCCCGGGATCTTTGCCATCGGGGATGTCACGGGTCGCCAGCCGCTGACACCAGTAGCCATTGCGGCCGGCAGGCGCCTCGCCGATCGCCTGTTCGGCGGCATGGACGGCCGGCATCTCGATTACCACAACATCCCGACCGTGATCTTCACCCACCCGCCGCTCGGCACCGTTGGCCTGACCGAGGAACAGGCCCGGGAGGTACACGGTGCCGCGGCCGTGAAGATCTATCAGGCAGACTTCGTCCCCATGTACCACGCGGTCACCACGGCGAAGCCCAGGGCACGGCTGAAGCTCGTAACGGCTGGCCCGGACGAACGTATCGTCGGCTGCCACCTTGCGGGCCCGGGTGTCGATGAGATCCTGCAGGGCTTCGCCGTCGCCATCCGCATGGGTGCAACCAAGCGCGACCTTGACGACACCGTTGCCATTCACCCGACCCTTGCCGAAGAACTCGTCACGATGCGGTAACGAGCTGGTGCCGTCCGGGCCGTCCTGGCCCTGAACGGCAAAGCGGAGCACATCCACCTTGCTTTTGTGGCCTTACTCAAGAGGCTTGACCAGCTCCACGTCATCCGTATTTACAACGAATACAGCCAGCAGCCTGGCCGGTTCCGTTTTGCTGGCGTTACGGCTGACGGGATGCGAGGCTCCGGGACGCTCGGACCAGCTGTCTCCCGCTTGATAAACACGGACTTCTTCGTCATCCACCGCCGATTCGATGGCACCGGAAACCACATAGGCGTAAATGAAGGCCGAATCCGCATGCGCATGCGGAGAACCTGCCTGAC
>CAZQGA010000202.1:0-4922 GCA_964592735.1 uncultured Chromatiaceae bacterium
ACAACGCACTGCGGGAAGCCATTCACGCCCTCTGGTGGGACTGGTGCAGCGATGCCGATGCAGCCGGCTTGACAGACTTCTACGGCCTGCAAGCACTCGCCTGCCGGGCAATGCTGGAAGGCGGGGAGGCGCTGGTGCGGCTGCGCTATCGCCGACCCGAAGACGGTCTGGCGGTTGGTCTCCAGCTCCAGCTGCTGGAACCCGAACACTTGCCCACGACGATGAACCTGGAGCTACCTTCCGGCAACGTGGTTCGGGCCGGCATCGAGTTCGATCGGCTCGGCCGCCGCGTCGCCTACCACCTGTATCGCTCGCACCCCGGTGATGGCGCATTGGCGCCGATGTCCGGCACGGGTGGCATGGACACCGTGCGCGTGCCTGCCTCCGAGATCATCCACCTGTTCCGTCCGTTGCGCCCTGGCCAGATCCGGGGCGAGCCGTGGTTGGCGCGGGCGCTGGTCAAACTCAATGAGCTGGATCAGTACGACGACGCCGAACTGGTGCGCAAAAAGACGGCGGCGATGTTCGCGGGCTTCATCACCCGCCTGGCGCCCGAGGACAACCTCATGGGCGAAGGGCTGGCGGACGCCAACGGCGTGTCCCTGGCAGGACTGGAACCCGGGACCTTGCAGCTGCTGGAGCCTGGTGAGGACGTGAAGTTCAGCCAACCGGCAGACGTCGGGGCCAGCTACGCCGAATTCCTGCGCATGCAGTTCCGGGCAGTCGCGGCGGCGATGGGCATCACTTACGAGATGCTCACCGGCGATCTGACGCAGGTGAACTACTCGTCGATCCGCGCCGGATTGCTGGAGTTTCGCCGCCGCTGCGAAGCGATCCAGCATGGCGTGATCGTCCACCAACTCTGCCGCCCGATATGGCGCGCATGGATGGAACAGGCTGCGCTCGAAGGTGCACTCGATCTCCCGGGCTTTGTCGAACGCAAGCGGGAATACCTGGCCGCGAAGTGGATTCCGCAGGGCTGGCAGTGGGTCGATCCGAAGAAGGAGTTCGACGCGATGCTCACCGCGATTCGCGCCGGACTGCTTTCACGTTCCGAAGCAATTTCCGCCTTCGGCTACGACGCTGAAGACATCGACCGCGAGATCGCGGCCGACAACCAACGGGCCGATGAGCTGGGGCTGGTCTTCGACTCCGACCCGCGCCACGACAAAGCGCCCATCGCGACGGCCGCCCCGGCTCCGGCGCAAGAACCCCAGGACAACTGACATGCAGCTCGTACACCTGGCGTCCCGTCTCTACGGGACGCCGCTTCTCATTGCGCGTTCGAAACTGGACGTGATCCTGTCCGTCCTCGGCCCGCGCATCGGATTGCCCGAGATCGATGCTGCCGTCCCGCTTCCCACTTCGAAACCGGGCACTTCGATCGGGCAGCCCGGCATCGCGATCATTCCCGTGCACGGCACCCTGGTACGACGGGCGATGGGACTGGAGGCGGCGTCTGGCCTGACATCCTATGGCGAGATCGCCGCACGCCTCGACGCTGCGCTGGCGGACCCACAGGTCAGCGGCATCCTGCTCGACCTAGATTCGCCCGGCGGCGAAGCGGGTGGCGTGTTTGAGCTGGCCGAGCGGATTCGCGCCGCCAACGACATCAAGCCGGTCTGGGCGCACGCCAACGACTCGGCGTACTCGGCGGCTTACGCCATCGCGGCCGCTGCATCGCGCCTGACCCTGTCTCAAACCGCTGGGGTTGGCTCCATCGGTGTCATTGCCCTGCACGTCGACCAGTCCGTCAAGGATGCCAAGGACGGGGTTGCCTACACGTCGATCTATGCCGGTCACCACAAGAACGACTTTTCTCCTCATGCGCCGTTGTCGCCGCAGGCGGCTTCCACCCTGCAGTCGGAAGTGGATCGGCTCTACGGGATCTTCGTCAGCCAGGTCGCGCAAATGCGAGCTCTGGACAGCGATGCCGTGCGGGCGACCGAAGCCGGTCTGCTCTTCGGCGAGGCTGCTGTGACGGCAGGCCTGGCTGACGCGGTGATGAGTTTCGATCAGGTCCTGATCGAGTTCTCCAACGCACTGGATGCGCAACGCCGGCTGGCGACACCGAGTACGGGCGCCGCGAAGCGCGGCCCGCTCGCCCGTGCCTCGCCTGCTTCACGGAACGCTCGCCCGCAGATTTCCAGCCAACAACAGTCTCATTTGGAGAAAACCATGACCGATCACGAACAGCAGCCCCCTCTGGACGAATCCGAGCCGGAGACCACGCCAGACCCGGCAGACACACCAGCGCAAGAACCCGCTACTCCGCCCGTGTCTGCATCGCTCGTCGGTGCGCACGCCAACGGCCGGATCGAGGCACAAGCCATTGCCGAGATCTGCCTGATCGCAGGCACGCCACAGCGCACGGCGGAATTCCTCGCATCCGGGATGAACGAGGCCCAAGTCCGCCGCGCACTGCTCGAAGCTCGCGCTGAACAGCCGGAGATTGCCTCACGCATCACCGCCGATGCGGGAACCACCGAGCGGCCGGAGAGCAGCCCGGTCGTTGCCGCCGTCAAGAAACTCGCCACGAAGGAGTAAGCCATGTCTGCCATTCAGGAAACCAACAACCTCGGTGATCTCCTCAAGTACGAGGCGCCGAATCTCTATTCACGCGACCTGGCCACGGTCGCTGCCGGTCAAAACCTGCAGCTCGGCGCCATCGTCGGCCGCGACAGTACGACCGGCAAGCTGAAAGCGCTCGACCCGGCCGCCACCGATGGCACTGAGAACGCGGTCGGCGTGCTCGCCGCTGACGTGGACGCGACCCTGATCGACCGGGAAGACGCGCTGCTGATCTCCCGCCACGCCATCGTCGCCAGCCATGCCCTGGTGTGGCCGGTCGCCATCACCCCTACCGAGAAGGCCACTGCGATCGCTCAGATCGAAGCGCGTGGCGTCCTCGTCCGAACCGCCGCCTGAATTAGGAGACAACCATGCAGAACCCCTTTACCAATCCCGCGTTCTCGATGGCGGCGCTCACGGCGGCCATCAACATTCTCCCCAACCGGTACGGCCGAATCGAGGATCTCGGCCTGATGCCGGCCAAGCCCGTGCGCCAGCGACAAGTCATCGTCGAGGAGATGAACGGCGTACTGAACCTGCTGCCCACACTGCCGCCGGGTGCCCCGGGCACGGTGGGTGTACGCGGCAAGCGCACCCTGCGTTCGTTCGTGATCCCGCACATCCCGCATGACGATGTCGTCCTCCCGGAGGAGGTTCAGGGCATCCGCGCCTTTGGCTCGGAGACTGAAACAGAAGCAGTCGCGGGCGTCATCGCGCGCCACCTGGAGACCATGCGCAACAAGCACGCGATCACGCTGGAACACCTGCGCATGGGTGCACTCAAGGGCGTCATCCTGGATGCCGATGGCTCCGTGCTGTACGACCTGTTCGACGAGTTCGACATCACGCCGCAGACCATCGCCTTCGATCTCGGCAACGCCGGCACCAATGTGAAGGCGAAATGCCTCGCGACCCTGGCCGCGATCGAGGACAACCTCAAGGGCGAATTCATGACCGGTGTGCACTGTCTGTGCTCGCCCGAGTTCTTCGCCGCCCTGACCGGTCATGCCAAGGTCGAGAAAGCGTTCGAGAACTGGCAGCAGGGCGCCATCCTGATCAACGACGTGCGCCGGGGCTTCACCTACGCCGGCATCACCTTCGAGGAGTATCGCGGGCAGGCAACCGATCCCACCGGCACCACCCGTCGCTTTATCGCGGCTGGCGAGGCCCATGCCTTCCCGCTGGGTACGGTGGATACCTTCGGCACCTACTTCGCGCCGGCTGACTTCAACGAGACGGTCAACACCATCGGGCAGACGCTCTATGCCAAGCAGGAGCCGCGCAAGTTCGATCGTGGCACCGACCTGCATACCCAGTCCAACCCGCTGCCCATGTGCCACCGCCCGGGTGTGCTCGTGAAGCTGACGGTGTGATGTTGCGCATCGAGGACTTCTATGAGGCCGCTAGCCGGTCTGGCTTGCTGGTGGATGCGGAAATCGATGGCCACACCATCGCTGTCGATTTCCGCTCTCCGGACGAGAGCGTCCTCGACGGGCTCGCCCTGTCTGCCGACTACACGATCCGCTTTCCAGCCTCGGTGCTGCCTGCCCTGGCAGCGGGTAACACCGTGTCCATCGCTGGCAACACGTATCGCGTCCGCGATATCCGCAGCATCGGCGACGGCAGCGAACGCCGCGCTTCACTCTCTCGACTCTGAGGACTCCGGCTCATGAACTCCATCCGCGAGCGCATCTTGCGGGAGGTGGTTGCGCGCCTCACTGCCGGGGTGGCGCCCACGCCGGTACTGAGGTTTCCGACCGTACCGGTGGCGCGCGAGGCCAGCCCCGCGCTGCTGTTATTTGCCGAAGGCGACAGCATCACCGCGCATGCCAACAACCTCGTCGACCGGCTGCTGATGGTGCGTTTGGTAGCCGTGGCTCGTGGGGACGATGCCTTCGATCAAGCCGATCTGGCCGTCGTCGCCGCCCACGCAGCCCTGATGAGCGACACCAACCTTGGCGGTCTGGCACTGGCCCTGCGCGAGGTGGATTGCGAGTGGGACCCGGAGGACGCCGACGCCGGAGCCGTGGCGCTGCCTGTTCGCTACGAGATCCGCTACCGCACCCACGCACTTGATCTGACCCGACCTGGATAGCCCGACATGAACATCGAACTACTGAAACCCCATACCCATGCCGGCGTTAGCTTCGCGCCGGGCGATCTGCTCGTCCTCGACGAGGCCGCTGCACGCTGGCTGATCGATGCCGGCGTCGCCAAAGCCACCGACAGCATCGTTGAGCCGATCGGCACACCTCAACCCACTGCACGCAAGGGAGACTGACCATGCCTTACTTTTCTGGACAAGGGCGCGTTTACATCGGCGCCCGCGACATCACCGGCAAGCCCCAGGG
>CAZQGA010000203.1:0-4859 GCA_964592735.1 uncultured Chromatiaceae bacterium
GCAATCTCATGGCACCGGCTGGAGTCATTGCGATCTCCATTGACGACGCAGAAACCGCCAATGCGCTGCACCTGTGCTACGAGGTTTTTGGCGAGTCGAACTTCCTCGGAACCTTGATTTGGAAGAACGCCACCGACAACAACCCAAGCAACATCGCTGTCGAACACGAGAGCATCCACGTCTTTGCCAGAAGCAAGACCGACCTTGAGGGCGTATGGAAAAGTTCGGTCTCCGACATCAAGGAAGTTCTCGTCAAGATTGGTAATGAACTGATCGCCAAGCATCCCAGTGACGCCGGGCGGCTACAGGCCGCCTACACCGAGTGGTATCGCGAGAACAAAGACCAGCTCGGCCCATTGGCGGATTACAAGTTCATCGACAAAACCGGGGTTTATGCAGGAAGTCGTAGTGTTCACAACCCTGGCAAGGAAGGCTATCGGTATGACGTGCTTCATCCGACGACCAAGAGGCCGTGCAAGCAACCGCTAATGGGATATAGATTTCCCGAAGAAACCATGAAGCGGCTGCTTGACCAGAAGAAGGTTCTGTTCGGTGAGGACGAAAGCAAGCTCATCGAATTGAAGGCGTATGCCTACGAATTCGAGGACAAATTGTCCAGCGTGTTCGATCTCGATGGACGGTCTGGCGCATACGACCTGAGAACTCTCTTTCCAGAGGGCAAGAAGGTTTTCTCGAACCCCAAGCCCGTCTTACTGATGGAGCGGCTCATCTCCTTCATGACCGGGCCGAAAGACATCTGCCTTGACCTGTTCGCCGGGTCTTCAACACTGGCTCACGCGACGATGGAAATCAGCCGCCGTGATGGCAGCAATCGCCGATTCATCAGCGTGCAGTACCCCGAAGAAATCGGGCAGGACAGCAAGGATGCAAAGGAGGCATTTCAATTCTGCATGCAAGTCGGCCTGAAACCGCTCATTTCAGAAATCTCGAAGGAACGAACCCGCCGCGCAGGTGTGGCGTTGCGTAGCAAGGAAGGCGCGCAAGAGTGGAACCGTGATGTTGGCTTTCGCGTCCTCAAGATCGACACCTCGAACATGGCAGATGTCTATTACGCGCCCGATGCGCTTGCGAAGGAAAATCTTGGCCTGTTCGTGGACAACATCAAGCCCGACCGCACGCCGGAAGACCTGCTCTTTCAGGTGATGCTGGATTGGGGCGTTGACCTCGCCTTGCCCATCGAGAAGAAGGCCATCCAAGGCAAGGACGTGTTCTTCGTGGACGGCAACGCGCTGGCCGCCTGCTTCGACGCCCACAGCGGTGTGGATGAAGCCTTCGTCAAGGAGCTGGCCACGCACAAGCCCCTGCGCGTGGTGTTCCGCGACGCGGGGTTCAAGGACAGCGCGGTCAAGATCAACGTGGAGCAGATCTTCAAGCTGCTATCGCCCGCCACCGAAGTGAAGAGCATCTGAGGGGAAGGGCGATGAAACTGAAGTTCAAGACTCAGGCCTACCAGACCGCCGCCGTGCAGACCGTGGTGGACTGCTTCAAGGGGCAGCCGCTCGCATCGAGCGAGGCGATCAGCTACCGCATCGATCCCGGCAAGGCCAAGAAGGGAATCGACGATCTGTTCACGGAGGCCGGGTTTAAGAACGCCGACCTCGTGCTCTCGGACACGGCCCTGCTGGACAACATCCATCAGGTGCAGCGGTCGCAAAACCTGCCCATCTCCGATGCGCTGGTCAAGACCAAGGTCGCTCGCGTCAACCTCGACATCGAGATGGAGACCGGCACGGGCAAGACCTACTGCTACATCAAGACCCTCTTCGAGCTGAACAAACAGTACGGCTGGAGCAAGTTCATCATTGTCGTACCCAGCATCGCTATCCGCGAGGGCGTGGCGAAGTCGCTGGAGATCACCGCCGAGCACTTCTTGGAGAGCTATCAGAAGAAAGCGCGCTTCTTCATCTACAACTCCAAGCAGTTGCACCATCTGGAGAGTTTCTCGTCGGATGCGGGCATCAACGTGATGGTCATCAACGTGCAGGCGTTCGCCTCGCGCGGGGCGGACAACCGCCGCATCTACGACGTGCTGGACGACTTTCAGTCACGCAAGCCCATCGACGTGATCAGCGCCAACCGGCCCATTCTGATTCTGGACGAGCCGCAGAAGATGGAAGGCACGCAGACGCTGAAGTCGCTGGAGGAGTTCAAGGCGCTGATGGTGCTGCGCTACTCCGCCACCCACAAGACCACGCACAACAAGATCCACCGGCTGGACGCGCTGGACGCCTACAACCAGAAGCTGGTGAAGAAGATCGCCGTGCGCGGCATCGCGGTGAAGGGGTTGGCGGGCACCAACGCCTACCTGTATCTGCAATCCATCGACATTTCCACCAAGAAGCCGCCCGAGGCGCGCGTGGAGTTGGAGCGGAAGCTTGCCAATGGCGACATCAGGCCCGTGGTGCGCAAGATCGGCAAGGGCGACAACCTGTTCGACCTGTCGGGCGGATTGGATCAGTACCGCAACTACGTTGTGGCGGACATCAATGCCAACACCGACACGCTGAGCTTCACCAACGGCGTCGAACTGGTGGTTGGCGACGCCACGGGCGATGTGAATGAACCGGCGCTGCGCCGCATCCAGATTCGAGAGGCGGTCAAGGCGCACTTTGACAAGGAACAGGCGCTGTTCCAACAGGGCGTGAAGGTGCTGACCCTGTTTTTCATCGACGAGGTCGCCAAGTACCGCGACTACGCGGCGGTGGACGAGAAAGGCGAATACGCCCGCATCTTTGAGGAAGAATACACCCGGTATCTGAACGAGATGCTCGATCTGGATGAGACGGCCTACGTCAAATACCTGAAGGGCATTGCGGCGGACAAGACCCACAGCGGCTACTTCTCCATCGACAAGAAGAGCAAGCGGCAGGTGGATTCGGACGTGGCGGCGCGCGGCGAGAACGCGGGCCTGTCTGATGACGTGGACGCCTATGACCTGATCCTGAAGGACAAGGAACGGCTGCTGTCGCTCACCGAGCCGGTGCGCTTCATCTTCTCGCACTCGGCGCTGCGGGAGGGCTGGGACAACCCGAATGTGTTCGTCATCTGCGCGCTCAAGCACAGTGACAACACCATTTCACGCCGGCAGGAGGTGGGGCGTGGCCTGCGCCTGTCGGTCAACCAGCAAGGCGACCGGATGGATCACCCGGCCATCGTCCACGACGTGAACGTCCTGACCGTGGTAGCCAGCGAGAGCTACAAGGACTTCGTGGCGGCGCTGCAAAAGGACATCAGCGATTCCCTGTCCGCCCGGCCAAGGGTGGCGAACGAGGACTATTTCACCGGCAAGGTGCTCAAGACGCCGGCCGGCGACGTACAGGTCACGCCGCAATTGGCGAAGCAAATCTACCGTTATCTGGTCAAGAACGACTACACCGACGATTCGGATCGGATCGCAGGCACGTATCACGATGCTAAGAAGGCCGGAACGCTGGCCGACCTGCCAGACGACTTGAAGCCGCACGCCGAGCAGGTGTTCCAGCTCATCGACAGCGTGTTCAGTGCCGGCCAGTTGCCCGACATCGGCGACGACCGCCGTCCGAAGAAGAACCCGCTCAACGCGAACTTCGAGAAGCAGGAGTTCAAGGCGCTGTGGAGCCGCATCAATCGCAAGGCTGCGTACAGCGTCGAGTTCGACTCGGACGAGCTGGTGCAGAAGGCGGTAAAGGAGATCGATGCCAGCCTACGAGTGACGCCGCTGCAATACACGATCCAGCACGGCGAGCAAGCTGCCGCCGTGACCTACGACGGCATCAAGGAAGGCAACGCCTTCACACTGAAGGCCACGGAAACCGAAACGAACCGGAACTCGATCCACTCGGCGGTCAAGTATGACTTGATCGGCAAGCTGGCCGAGGGCACGCAACTGACGCGCCGGACGGTGGCCGAAGTGCTCAAAGGCATCAACGTCGCGGTCTTCGCCCAGTTCAAGACCAACCCGGAGAGCTTCATCGCCGAGGCCACGCGGCTCATCAACGAGCAGAAGGCCACGGTCATCATCGAGCATCTGGCCTACGACCCGGTCGAGGACAAGTTCGACCTCGACATCTTCACTGCCGGTCAGACCAAACAGGACTTCAGCAAGGCCGGAGACAAGCTGCAACGGCACATCTACGACTACGTGCTGACCGACTCCAACATCGAACGCAGCTTTGTGAAGGAGCTGGACACCAGCAGTGACGTGGTGGTGTACGCCAAGCTGCCGCGCGGCTTCCTGATCCCGACGCCGGTGGGCGACTACAACCCGGACTGGGCCATCAGCTTCAAGGAGGGTGTGGTCAAACACATCTACTTCGTCGCCGAAACTAAGGGCTCCATGTCAACGATGGAACTGCGCGAGATCGAGAAAACCAAGATCAAGTGCGCCCGCAAGTTCTTCGACGAGATGAACCGCCGCTATGCCCCGGAGAACGTCAAGTACGACGTGGTGGACAGCTTCGGGAAGTTGATGGAGGTGGTGAAGTAGCAGTAAGGAGAATCGCGCGATGGCCTTGGGGCGGATAGAGAAAATCCCGATACTGGCGAGTTCGGGGGCAACATGGTCGAGTTAGGAAATGAAGGAGCGCCGAAGTGCATGTTGTCCGCCTGAAAATTTCCGGCTTTCGGGGGGTGCGCTCAGCAGACATTATGCTGGGCCGTCACGCCGTGCTGGTCGGACCGAACAACAGCGGCAAGACCACGGTGATCGAGGCGCTGGCGTTGCTTTTCGGGCGAGACCGTTTGGTGCGCCGTCTGACTGAGCATGACTTTCATTGCAGCGCGCCCGACGAAACCGCCCGCATACTGTGCATCGCCACCGTCACGGGCTTTACGCCCAACGACCCGCACCACCATTCGTC
>CAZQGA010000204.1:0-4823 GCA_964592735.1 uncultured Chromatiaceae bacterium
TCGCACGATCCTTGATGCGATTGAGCGTCTGCGCAGCTTCAACCGCCAGATGCGTGAGCAGGCCGACATCAAGCAGGCCCAGGAGCAGCGCCAGGAAGGGATGCGAAGCGAGCGCAAGAAGGCAGCAAAGAAACCGCTGCCGCGCATCGAGCCGGTGGTCAAGCCGCCCGAAACCAGCGCCCGCGTCGAGCAGGAGCGGCAGGTGAAGCTGTTCGACCAGCCGGTGGCAGGCGAGCTGCCGCCGCTTTCGCTGCTCGATGATCCGCCGCAGCACGTGCAGGGGTATTCCACGGAAGGCCTGCAGGGCATGTCGCGCCTGGTGGAGATCAAGCTGCATGACTTTGGCGTCGAAGTCGAGGTGGTCTCGGTGCATCCGGGGCCCGTGGTGACGCGCTTCGAACTCAATCCGGCGCCTGGCGTCAAGGTCAGCCAGATCAGCGGCCTCGCCAAGGATCTCGCGCGTTCGCTCTCCGCCGTCAGCGTGCGCGTCGTCGAGGTGATTCCCGGCAAGTCGACCGTGGGCCTGGAGATTCCCAATGAGAGCCGGGAGCTGGTCACGCTCGGTGAGATCCTGCGCTCGAAGGCCTATGAGGAAATGAATTCGCCGCTGACCCTGGCACTTGGCAAGGATATTGGCGGCAAGTCGGTGGTGGCAGACCTGCAGCGCATGCCGCATCTGCTCATTGCCGGCACCACCGGGTCGGGCAAGTCGGTGGGCATCAATGCCATGGTGCTGAGCCTGCTGTACAAGGCCAAGCCGGAGGAAGTGCGCCTGATCATGGTGGATCCGAAGATGCTCGAGCTCTCGGTCTACCAGGGGATTCCGCACCTGCTCTGCCCGGTCGTGACAGACATGAAAGACGCCGCCAATGCGCTGCGCTGGTGCGTCGTGGAGATGGACCGGCGCTACCGGCTCATGGCCGCACTTGGTGTACGCAATATCGCCGGCTACAACCGCAAGATCCGTACCGCGCAGGAGAAGGGTGAGACCATCCTCGACCCGTTCCCGCCCAATACCGCTGATGGCGTGCCGGATAAGGCGCAGCCGCTCGATGCCATGCCCTTCATCGTCATCATCATCGACGAACTGGCCGACATGATGATGATCGTCGGCAAGAAGGTCGAAGAGCTGATCGCGCGCCTGGCGCAGAAGGCGCGCGCGGCCGGCATCCACATGATCGTCGCCACGCAACGGCCGTCGGTGGATGTCATCACCGGCCTCATCAAGGCGAACATCCCCTGCCGCATCGCCTTCCAGGTGTCGGCCAAGGTGGACTCGCGCACCATTCTCGACCAGGGTGGCGCCGAGAGCCTGCTGGGCCACGGCGACATGCTGTTCATGGCGCCCGGCACGGCCGCGCCGCTGCGCGTGCACGGCGCCTTTGTGTCGGACCAGGAGGTTCACCGTGTTGCCGCCCAGCTCAAGGGTGCGGGCAGCCCCCAGTACATCGATGAGGTCCTCGAAGGCCCGGCAACGCCAATCCCGGGCTTGCCGGGCGAACCGGCCGCCGGCCGCGAGGATGGCGATGGCGAGGCTGATCCGCTCTACGACCAGGCCGTACAGATCGTTGCCGAGACGCGGCGTGCTTCGGTGTCGGGCATCCAGCGGCGCCTGAAGATCGGCTACAACCGCGCAGCGCGCCTCGTGGAGACCATGGAACAGGCGGGCCTCGTCGGGCCGCTGCAGTCCAATGGGTTTCGTGAAGTGCTGGCACCGCCTCCACCGGAAGCCTGACTCCATGAGCCGTACACTTTTCCGGGCGGCGCTGTCGCTCGTCATGCTTGCTGCCACTGCTCTCGCCACGGCTGCACCGGCCACACCGGATGCGATGGCACGGCTGCAGGGCTTCCTGGAGCGGACGCGCTCCATGCAGGCCAACTTCCGCCAGGAGGTGCGCAACGGCGACCAGCAGGTCGTGGATCGCGCCGAGGGCAGGATGATCCTGAAGCGGCCGGGGCGGTTCCGCTGGGACTATGAACGCCCGTATGAGCGGGTCATCGTCGCTGATGGTCAGCAACTGTGGCTGTATGAGGCGGACCTCGACCAGGTAACCGTGCGACCGCTGACCGACAGCCTGGGTGAGACACCAGCGGCCCTGCTGACAGGTGACCGCAAGACCCTCGAGCGTTTCGAGCTGGTCAGCAGCTGGTCCGGCGAGGGGCTGGCCTGGGTCAGGCTCAGGCCGCGTGCTGCGGACGCGGATTTCGGCAGCGTGGCCGTGGCCTTTGCCGGGGAGCGGCCCGTGGAACTGGTGCTGGAAGACCGCCTCGGCCAGCAGACGCACATCTACCTCAGCGACGTGCGGCTGAATGTGGCCATGGCTGACGACAGGTTCATTTTTAAGGTGCCACCTGGCGCAGACGTGATCCACGCGGCTGGCCGGTAAGGTTTCCCATGCTGCCCCTGCGTTACAAGTGGTTCTGGATCAGCCTGGGGTTTGTTGGCCTGGTACTCATCCTTGGTCTTGCATTGCTGCCCGGTGGTCCATCACTGCCACTGGCCTACGGCGACAAGTTTCTGCACGTCCTCGCCTTTGCCTTCCTGACCAATTGGTTCCTCGGCATGGTGGACGAGGGCCTGACATTGCGCGTGCTGGCCGGCCTGATGGTCTACGGGCTGTTGATCGAATTCCTGCAGGGCCTGGTTGTTTATCGGGCAGCAGATCCGTACGACGTGCTGGCCGATCTCATCGGGATTGCCGGTGGCTGGCTCCTCGCAATAGCGGGGTTGCGCCAGTGGTGCACGCGGATCGAAGCGCTGCTCGGCAGCCAGCAGCCGTGAATGGGCGAGCCTGATCCTGGGTCGGGCGGGATCGTGCCTGCGGCATGGCAGCCGCTCGCCGACCGCATGCGCCCCCGCGGCCTCGACGAGGTGGTGGGTCAGTCCCACTTGCTGGGCACCGGCAAGCCGCTCACCAGCCTGATCCAGGCGCAGCCGCTGCACTCGGCCATCCTCTGGGGGCCGCCCGGAACCGGCAAGACCACGCTGGCGCGGCTCATCGCCCGCGCGGCAGGCGCACATTTCATCGGCCTTTCTGCGGTGCTTGCCGGCGTCAAGGACGTGCGCGAGGCCATTGCCGCCGCCCGGGGCGAGCGCGGGCAGCCGACAGTCCTCTTCCTTGACGAGGTCCACCGCTTCAACAAGGCCCAGCAGGATGCCTTCCTGCCCTTCGTCGAGGACGGCACCGTGATCTTCATCGGTGCGACCACGGAAAACCCGTCCTTTGAACTCAATAATGCGCTGTTGTCGCGGGCACGGGTCTATGTACTGCGGGCGCTGGAGGCGGCCGACCTGCTGGTACTGCTGCGCCGGGCGCTGGTTGACCAGGAACGCGGGCTGGGCACACTTGGTCTGGTATTCGACGACGACGCGCTGCTGACGATCGCCGAGGCTGCGGACGGTGATGCCCGCCGGGCGCTCAACCTGCTGGATCTCGCTGCCGGGGTGGAACGTGCTGCTGACCCCGGGGCCGGCTGTGTCAGCCCGGCGACGGTGGCGCAAGTCGTCGCTGGCAGCTGGCGCAAGTTCGATCGGGGTGGCGACATCTTCCATGACCAGATTTCCGCACTCCACAAGTCAGTACGTGGCTCCGATCCGGATGCCGCACTCTACTGGCTCGCACGCATGCTCGATGGGGGTTGTGACCCTCGCTACATAGCCCGGCGCGTGGTGCGCATGGCGGTGGAGGACATCGGCCTCGCCGACCCGCGGGCGCTGACCATGACGCTGGAGGCCTGGAATGCCTACGAGCGCCTTGGCAGCCCGGAAGGCGAACTCGCCATTGCCCAGGCCGTCGTCTTCCTGGCCTGTGCGGCCAAGAGCAACGCCGTGTACCGGGCTTTCTCCGCGGCACGCGGGGATGCGGTGAAGCACGGTTCCCTGGACGTGCCCCTGCACATCAGGAATGCGCCGACACGCCTGATGAAGGAGCTTGGTCACGGCAAGGACTACCGCTACGCCCACGACGAACCTGATGCATTCGCGGCGGGTGAGCGTTACCTGCCTGAGGGGTTGCCGGCCAGGATCTACTACGAACCGGCGGAGCGGGGGATGGAGGCGAAGATAGCCGCGAAGCTCGCTGAACTGCGTGCCCGCAACCGTGCCGCCGGCAAGCGTGGGAAGCCTGAGTAACGCGGCGCTTGCGGGTAGAATCCGCGCCGGGCCCCACATCTGCCCTGCGGAGAATCAGGACCATGCTCGATCCCAGACTGTTGCGCTCGGACCTCGACCGCGTTGTCGCCAACCTGGCGCGGCGTGGCTTCAAGCTGGATGCCGCTGCCTACCTGGCTCTGGAGGAGGGCAGGCGCGCCGTGCAGGTCAGGGTTGAACAGTTGCGCAACGAGCGCAATGTCAAGTCGAAGGGCATCGGCAAGGCAAAGGCACAGGGTGCCGACATCGCCCCGCTGCTTGCCGAGGTCGAGCACCTTGGCAGTGCGCTGCAGGCTGCGGAAGCAGAGCTCGGCAGCGTGCAGGAGCAGCTTGACCAGTTGCAGCTCGGCCTGCCCAACCTGCTGCAGGATTCGGTTCCCGAAGGTCGTGACGAGACTGCCAACCGTGAGCTGCGCTGCTGGGGAACGCCACGTGAGTTCAGCTTCAAGCCGCTCGATCACGTGGATCTTGGGGCCAGCCTGGGGCTCGATCTGGAGGCAGCCAGCCGTATTGCCGGAGCACGCTTTGCCGTCATGCACGGGCCGCTGGCACGGCTGCAGCGTGCACTGATCCAGTTCATGCTCGATACCCACACGGGCGAGCATGGTTACACGGAAGTGTACGTGCCCTACCTCGCCAATGCGGCGAGCCTGCAGGGCACCGGCCAGCTGCC
>CAZQGA010000205.1:0-4804 GCA_964592735.1 uncultured Chromatiaceae bacterium
ATCGTCCCGACGTTTACGTGCGGCTTCTTGCGTTCAAATTTTGCTTTCGACATCGCCTCAATCTCCAGACGCCCTGCCCGGGAAACCCCAGATCGGCACACCGCCGCCGGGCCCCGCAGGTAACCAATACAAACAACCCGAACCGATACTGCCCGCCAAACCTGTGTCTTGTGGAGCCCACAACCGGAGTTGAACCGGTGACCTCTTCCTTACCAAGGAAGTGCTCTACCTACTGAGCTATGTGGGCGGAAACCCCGGGAAAATTCCCTGCACTACACAGCCTTTACCAACCTCGTCCACCGTCGCCCAACCCCGCCTCTTCATGGAGCGGGTGATGGGAATCGAACCCATGTCATCAGCTTGGAAGGCTGAGGTTCTACCATTGAACTACACCCGCCCAGCTCGCCTGACTCCTGCCCGCAGCATCCGGAAATGCTGGGGCGCAAGAACCCGTGCACCATGCGCTACTGCAGCGATGGGGCCGGGCTTCCTTGACCTCTACATTCGTTCTCGATCCGCATCCGGGGGTTGAGGATCCGCCCCGCCCGCCAGCTGGACTGGTGGAGGGGGAAGGATTCGAACCTTCGAAGGTATAAACCAGCAGATTTACAGTCTGCCCCCGTTGGCCGCTTGGGTACCCCTCCGCGGACGGAAGCCGGTCATTGTCCGATCCGCGCCGATCAGTGTCAACAAGAATGCCCATCGAAGCAGGGCCTGCGACAAGGCGAGGGGCGGTGGGCAGCCGCCGTTGGCCGCCATGTTCTGGTGCCGGAAGCGGGACTTGAACCCACAACCTACCGCTTACAAGGCGGTTGCTCTGCCAGTTGAGCTATTCCGGCAAGTTGGCTGACCCAGAGCAGCCCGCACCGGCGGGTGATCCAGCCCGGATTCTAGTGAATCGGCTCGGCTGCGCCAACCGGATCAGGACGGCAGATGACCGTCTCAGCGCGCAAGATCTGCCCGGCTTCGCGCGCCAGATCGTCCAGCCGCAGCATATGGCCCGGGACCGTGGGCAACAGGAGCCAGTATTGGGTTCCCGAGCGATAGCGATCCACCAGCTCTGTGCGGAAGCCGAGGGCTGCGGCTTTCGCAGCCATGGTGTCAGCCCGCTCCTTGTCGCGAAACACACCCAGCGACACAGAAAAGGGCGGTGCACTCTGGAGCACGTAGGCATCCGGGAGGCCACCAGCCACCAGACGAGCCACGATCTGGTCAGCTGCTTCGCGGGTCGGAACACTTTCGAGCTGTACCCAATGGCCGACCCAGATCCGGCCACTCTCCACCACGGTGCTGACCTGGAGGCTACGGCCGGCGAGCCGGGCATGCAGCTTGTCGGCGACTTCACGGTCCGCGACCGGGCCGATTCGCGTACAGGACGCCCCTTCGACACCGTCGGGCGCATCCGCAGATTGGGCCGGGGCCGGACCCGCCCCGCCTCCTGGCCCGGGTTCACCGCGGGTCGATCCCCCCGGTTCGTCCTGTCGCGGCCTGGCAGCCTGCAACCCAGGCTCCTGCCCGCCGGCATGAAGCTGGCGGGGTAGCACCTCCGGAGGCGCAATCCAGAGACGCCAGCCGACGAACAGCAGATTGGCCAGCAACAAGGCAAGGAAGATGCTTTTCAAGATCGATCCACCTGCTGTTCCCGGTTACAGTCAGGCCGCATCAGTAAATCAGGCAGAGCCAGCCCCTCCAGAACCAGCAGGGGGCGGTGCTCGACCGGCATGGGCAGCCATCGGCGTAGCTCAGGAGCATCGCCCCCCGTCAATACCAGCAGCGGCGCAGGCCCCTGCCCGGATTGCAATGCTTTCACGCAGGATTCGACCAAGCAAGCGCCCGCCCGGCGCGCGCCATTGCGGATGCAGGCCTCGGTATCCCGCCCCCAGGTTTCAAGCGGAGTGGGTGACGCATCGAGCAGGCTCACGGCTGCGGCAATACCCCCGGTGGAGCCCGTGAGGGACTGGTGCATCAGCACCGGCCCGGGGACGATGAGCCCCCCCAGATGCAGCCCATCCGCCTCCACCATATCGACTGTCCAGGCCGTGCCTGCGTCCACGACACACACCGCAGCCTGATACCGTGCGTAGGCAGCCAGCATCCCCAGCCAGCGATCGACACCCAGCTGGCGCGGCTCCCTGTAGCCATTGCTGACCCCCGCGCCTGCTGCACGGGTCTGCGCCAGCCGGACAGGCGCCCCGGCGGCGGCCTGCAGTGCTGCGCTCATTTCATCCGTAACCTCAGCACTGGCCACACTCGCCAGGCGTACTTCTTCAACTGCCCTGCTGCCGACAATCTGCGCCACCAGGTCTGCGATTCCGACATCGCCGCGCACCAGCGCCCCCGGCTGCTGCAATTCTGCGCCAGCCAGCCAGGCCCATTTGATGCGCGTATTGCCGACATCGACAAGCAGTTTCACGGCTCATCCCGCAGCGTCACGTCCCCGGCAAATACAGCAGCAAGCCCCTGCGGGCCTTCCACCAGCAGAGCGCCATCGGCAGCGATGCCACGCGCAATTCCACTCGCCTCAGCGGCACCCGTCCTGATGGTCACGCGCCGGCCACAAAGGTAGTCATGCTGGCGCCACTCATCCGCAAACGGTACGAAGCCATCCTGAGCGAAGGCCACCAGCACACCATAAATTGCATCGAGCAGGGCTCCTGCCAGTGCATTGCGACCACCAGCCCGGGCGACAGATGCCGGATCCAGGCTGCCTGGAGCAAGCCCGCCCTCCGCAATCACGTGCTGGCGCAGGCGTGCAGGTACGGCAAGGTTCAGGCCCAGACCAATGACCGCCCGCAGCGGTCCACGGGCATCGCCATCCACATCGACAAGGATGCCGCCGACCTTGGCCCCATCCAGCAGGATGTCATTCGGCCATTTCAGTTGCGCATTTCCGCCGCCAACGCCGCCAAGGGCACGGCGAACCGCCACGCCCGCGGCCAATGACAGCGCAGGCAGGTCGCGCGGTGCTGCCGTGAAGGACCAGGCCAGTGACAGGCACAGGCCACCCGCGTACGGCGACAGCCAGCGCCGCCCGCGCCGCCCGCGGCCTGTCGTCTGATATTCCGCCAACAATCCGCACCACCCACCGACTGATGGTGACGGCGCCGCCAGCAATGCGGCACTCGTCGAGCCAATGACTCCGGTAATTTCAAGGGACTCACAGGCCGCACGCGCCTCCGCGCCCAACCCGGACAGGACGCGCGTGCGATCCAGCAGATCGAGGGGCTGCTCCAGGCGATAGCCACGGCCGGGGAGAGCCTTGATTTCGAGACCCAGCTGATCGAGCTGGTGTACCTGCTTCCATACCGCACTGCGTGACAAGCCAAGCGCAGCTGCCAGCGAACTGCCCGAGTGGATGCTGCCATCAGCCAGGGCACGGATCAGGGCCTCGCGGGTGGACATCGGCGTCTCAACGCGGGCGACGCAACAGCATCAGGCCCGTCATGCGGTTCTCCCGATGCTGCAGCATCCGTGCAACGTTGCCGCGATGGGTAAAGATGATGAAGCCCGCGAGCACCACGAGAAATGCCAGCAGTCCCGGCTCCTGCGGCATGCCACCAAGCACCAGGAACACGGGCAGCAGCACGGCAGCAACCATGGTGGAAAGACCAACGAAGCCAGTGGTCGTGGCCACCAGCAGCCAGGCAATGAGGCCGGGCAACAGCAACACCGGCGCCAGGGAAGCGAGCACGCCTACCGCGGTGGCAGCACCTTTGCCGCCGGCAAAACCGAACCAGACCGGATAGCAGTGACCCATGATTGCGGCTGCCGCACAAAAAACCGGCATCCAGGTCCTGCCCATGCCAGACGCATCCGGACCGAGGTCCAGACCCGGCAGCAGCGCCACAGCGGCGTAACCCTTGCCGATGTCGATGGCCATGACCGCCAGTGCAAACCACTTGCCACGCACCCGCAGGGCGTTTGTGCCGCCAGCACTGCCGCTGCCCGCAGCCCTGACGTCAGGACCGCCCAGGAGCTTGCCGAGCAACAGGCTGCCGTTGAGAGATCCCAGCAGGTAACCCAGAAGAACTTTGAGGCCGAGATCCAGCATGACCTGCCCCGCCCCCACCAACCATGAAGGCGCAGAATTCTAACACTGCAGCGGTTTTGCCTGCCGGTTCTGCCAGGAACTCAGCCAGCCGGTGCGGCAAGCCAGGCCCGGCGGCGGGCCACCGCGGGTTCCCCGGCCTCTGCATCGAACACCAGGTAACAACTGTCCTTCGGCGCCTCAGCAACCACGAGAGGGAGGTGTAGCAACTCATCGCGTCGAAAGACGTGCAACTCCACGACCTCGCCCACCGCCAATGTATCGCCAAGTGCACTGAGCGCTTCGGCGTCAAGGCGCAGGCCATTCATGGCCACCAGTTCATCTTCCACCGCCACGCCTGCGGCCTGCGCAGGTCCACCATCGAGTATATGGCTGACCCGGGGTCGCCCGTTCACAACCCGGCTGCGCAGACCCAGCCAGGGCCGCGACCGGCTGTTGCGCTTGCCAGCGACACCACCGGCATCAGCGACCCCTTCTGCCTGCCGCATATGCAGCCGCACACCGAACTGGGCAAGCAGGATGCCGAGCGGGGGATCCACGGTAGTGCGCAGACTGACACGGAAAAATTCGCTGAGGTCGAGCCCGGTGACCTCAGCGGCCAGCTCTTCAAACGCGCCCTCCGGCAGCGGGCGGTCGTCACGTCCATGGACGTTCCAGAGAACCCGCATGATATCGTCCAGCGACACACGGCCTGCGGTGCGCAACCGCACCTCGAGGTCGAGCGCAAGGGCCACCATGGCGCCCTTGGCGTAGTAG
>CAZQGA010000206.1:0-241 GCA_964592735.1 uncultured Chromatiaceae bacterium
CCTGCCGCTTTAACCGGATTGGCCGCTCACGGCTTACGAGATCCGCAGCGTCAAGGCCCTGGTGGAGAACGCGCCACAGGGCACCCTCGATATCGTCGCCGAAATCGCCGTCACGGGGCAGCAGCCTGTCGGCGCGCCGATGTTGCGTGTCGTGCTCCGGGATCGCTGGTCGAATGCGGTCGCCAGTGGTGTGTTTGATCCCGGTGATTACCTGGCCGAAGCACCGCCCCCCGACCTGACT
>CAZQGA010000206.1:251-4801 GCA_964592735.1 uncultured Chromatiaceae bacterium
TGATACCGGCCAGGATCAGCCTCAAGGACCCAGGTACGACTGCACAGGGCTTCGAACTCGATGTCTGCATGCCAAACCGGCACCACGGCCTGCAATGCAAGTCAGTCCGTGATCCATTCCGGCGCTGAGCGCCGACAACAAGACTTTGTCCAGTCACGCCACTACCGGCGGGATCCGCCTGCTCATTGCACACGTGCTTGTGCGTTCATGCACTTGCATGCACCACGCGACCAGCAATCTAGCTTCCGGCATGACGCACGGTTGGCAGGCTGGTTGTGCGTGCTATGATTCCGCCCCCGCAGGCGGGAGAGGGCGACGGCAACGTCACCAGCGCCGCCACGAGACACGACAAAGGCGTGCGCATGCGCCGCCAAAAATCACAGCCTCGTGCCTGAAGGCGCCCTGCGGTCAGTCATCGTCATCCGGCTCCTGCCAGGGAGCCAGCCACCAGCCGGGGGAACAGCCAGTCCGTGGTCAACGCAAAGAAACAGCCCGCTGTCGGCAAGACTTCCGCGCGTCACCGCGACGGCGTTGTCCAGCTGCGCAACAGGCCACTGCGCGATCTGACCGGCGATGCCCTGCGCAGCTATTTCCGCGATCTCAATGGCCACAAGCCCAATGCGCTGTACGATCTGGTGCTGGGCGAAATCGAGCCGCCGCTCTTCGAGGCGGTGCTCGACTACACTGGCGGTAACCAGAGTCGCGCTGCGGAAATCCTCGGCCTCAACCGGGCCACGCTGCGCAAGAAGCTGAAGCAGTACGAATTGCTCGACTGAACGGGCGGGCGTGTGCCCGCAGGCACTGCGGGCCGGGCAAAGGGGCTGGCATGACAGGTATCCAACGGGCGCTGATCAGCGTCTCCGACAAGACCGGCATCACGGATTTTGCCCGCTCCCTGGCGGACATGGGCGTAGAGATCCTCTCCACTGGCGGCACCGCTGCAGCGCTGCGTGCAACGGGCATCGCGGTAACCGATGTCAACGCAATCACCGGCTTCCCGGAAATCATGGACGGGCGGGTAAAGACCCTGCACCCGCTCATCCACGGCGGTCTGCTCGGGCGGCGCGACCAGGACGAGTCTGTCATGACGCAACATGGCATTCGTCCGATTGATCTCGCCATCATCAACCTCTATCCCTTCGAGGCAACGGTGGCAAAGCCCGGCTGCAGCCGCGAGGACGCCATCGAGAACATCGACATTGGTGGCCCGGCCATGATCCGCGCTGCCGCCAAGAACCATGCCTTCGTGGCCATCGTGGTCGATCCGGCCGACTACGATGCCATCCTCACGGAACTGCACAGCCCGGGGGCATGTCTCGGTGAGGCAACCCGCCGGCGCCTCGCCCGCAAGGCGTTTGCCCATACCGCAAGCTACGACGCGGCGATCTGGCGTTACCTCGAGGGCCACGAGGGCAACGGCACACTGCCAGAGCAATTGCCCGTCGGCCTGCACCGTCAGCAGGAGTTGCGCTATGGCGAGAATCCGCACCAGCACGCTGCACTCTACCGGCTCTTCTCACCCGCGCCCGGGACCCTGCTCGACGCACGCCTGCACCAGGGCAAACCCCTGTCATTCAATAATCTTGCTGATGCCGACGCCGCGCTCGAATGCGCCAAGGCATTGCCGGCACCGGCCTGCGTCATCGTCAAGCACGCCAACCCCTGCGGTGTCGGCCTGGGGGTAACGCTGCTGGAGGGCTACGAAAAGGCCTGGGCAGCAGACTCCGAGTCCGCCTTCGGCGGAGTCATCGCCTGCAATGCGCCGGTAGATGGCGAGTTTGCCACCACCGTGCTGGGGCGGCAGTTCCTCGAGGTCATCGTTGCGCCTGAATTCAGCAATGAGGCCCTGGAGGCCTTCGCACGCAAGCCCAACGTACGGGTGCTGGCCACCGGTGCGTTGCCTGATCCGGCGATCCCCTCGTTGCGCCTGCAGCAGATCGAAGGTGGCATCCTCGTCCAGGACAAGGATGTCGCCATGGTGGCCCGTGACCAGTTGCGCGTCGTCTCCAGGCGCCAGCCGACGGAGCAGGAACTGGACGATGCCATGTTCGCCTGGCGCGTCGTCCGTTTCGTGAAATCCAATGCGATCGTCTATTGCCGCGACGGCGCCACACTCGGCATCGGTGCCGGACAGATGAGCCGGGTGATGAGCGCACGCATTGCGGCCTGGAAAGCGGCAGAGGCAAAACTCGACATTCGCGGCGCAACCATGGCATCCGATGCCTTCTTTCCGTTCCGCGACGGAATCGATGCGGCCGCCACCCATGGCATCTCCGTGGTCATCCAGCCCGGTGGCTCCCTGCGCGACGAAGAAGTGATCCGCGCCGCCGATGAGCACGGCATGGTGATGCTGTTCACCGGCATCCGCCATTTCCGGCACTAGGGCCGGCCCATGAAGGTCCTGGTGGTTGGCAGCGGTGGGCGCGAACATGCCCTGGCGTGGAAAATGGCCCAGTCGCGCCGCGTGGAAGCCGTGATCGTTGCCCCGGGCAACGCCGGCACGGCGCTGGAGCCGAAGGTACGTAACGCCCCGGTGGCGTCCGACGACGTCGAAGCGCTGCTCAGGCTCGCCCGGGAGGAACATGTCGGGCTCACTGTTGTGGGGCCCGAGACGCCACTCGCCGCCGGCATCGTCGACCGCTTCGTCGCCAACGGACTGCGCTGTTACGGACCGCGCAAGGCCGCTGCCCAACTGGAGAGTTCCAAGCGCTTCGCCAAGGAATTCATGCGGCGGCACGGCATCCCCACCGCACAGCACGCATCATTCAGCGACTTCGAGGAACTGAAGGCCTACGTCGAAGCCCACGGCGCCCCCATCGTCATCAAGGCTGACGGGCTTGCCGCCGGCAAGGGCGTGGTGGTCGCGCACAGCGTGGAGGAAGCGCTGGCGGCTGGCCGCTCCATGCTCGAGGGCAACGAGTTCGGCACAGCCGGCAACCTGGTGGTGGCCGAGGACTTCCTGTCCGGCGAGGAAGCGAGCTTCATCGCCATGGTGGGTGTCGACGGCGCGATCCTGCCGCTCGCCACCTCCCAGGATCACAAGGCACGCGACGATGGCGACCAGGGCCCCAACACGGGTGGCATGGGTGCTTACTCACCTGCACCCGTGGTGACTGACGCCCTGGCACAACGGGTGATGGCCGAGGTCATGCATCCCGTCGTGGAGGGCATGCGCCAGGAAGGTGTGCGCTATTACGGGTTTCTCTACGCCGGGCTGATGATTGCCCCTGACGGCACGCCGCGGGTGCTGGAGTTCAACTGCCGCTTCGGCGATCCTGAAACGCAGCCGATCCTGTATCGGCTGAAGTCCGATCTCGTCGGCCTGCTCGATGCTGCCCTCGACGGCAAGCTCGGCAAGAGCCGTGCGGAGTGGGATCCGCGGCCTGCCGTCGGCGTGGTCATGGCCGCAGGTGGCTACCCGGGGCCGTACCGCAGCGGCGATGAAATTACCGGGCTGCCGACGGTCGAACTGCCCGACGCCAAGGTGTTTCATGCCGGCACCGGCCTCGATGCAGCCGGGCGCATCGTCACCCGCGGCGGGCGTGTGCTCTGCGTGGTGGGCCGCGGCGGGAGCGTCGGTGCCGCACAGCGCGAGGCCTACCGTCTCGCCGGGCAGATCCACTGGGACGGCGTGCAATACCGCCACGACATCGGCTACCGCGCCATCGCACGCGAAAAGTAACGCCTGGCGCTGGTGGAACGGCCGCTACAGCCGCTCTGTCGAGTGCCGCTGTTCTGCGAGGATTGCCTCGACTTTTTCCTGCGGCACTGTCGATCCCTTGCCGACCCCGGGACAGAAGCTGGCGATGGCCGTCCAGGCGCGGGCAGGCATGTTCTCGGGCCAGAACGGCCAGGTCCGGCACTGGGTCGGGCGCGCTTCGTAAACCGAACAACGATGGTTGCGCAGGAAGCGGCAGTCCGGCCCGGTTTCCTTCAAGTGGAAGTAACCATCGGTTTTCCCGCAGTGCAGGCGCGTGAACTGCCGCGTGGGCATGCCAAGCAGCGCTGCCAGCCGGCGGCGGTCGGCGAGTGTCAGGTAGACGTACCCGTACGCACCGCGGGATACGCAGCAGCGACCCGAGCCCTGGCAGGCAAAACGCACACCGTCGTGCCACCAGGCCTTCACCGCCAGCCCCTCAGCGCTTCATGGAATCGAAGAACTCGGCGTTGGTCTTTGTATCCTGCATCTTGCCGATGAGGAACTCGATGGCGGCCAGTTCATCCATCGGGTGCAGGACCTTGCGCAACACCCACATCTTCTGCAGTTCGTCGGGCTGGGTCAGCAACTCTTCCTTGCGGGTGCCCGAACGGTTGATGTTGATGGCCGGGAAGACGCGCTTCTCGGCGATGCGCCGGTCGAGATGGATCTCGCTGTTGCCGGTACCCTTGAACTCCTCGAAGATGACGTCGTCCATCTTCGAGCCGGTGTCGATGAGCGCGGTCGCCAGGATCGTCAGGCTGCCACCCTCCTCGATGTTGCGCGCTGCGCCAAAGAACCGCTTCGGCCGCTGCAGGGCGTTGGCGTCCACGCCGCCGGTCAGCACCTTGCC
>CAZQGA010000207.1:0-4795 GCA_964592735.1 uncultured Chromatiaceae bacterium
GCTGACCGTGGGCTACCGCGCCAGCCTGACCGAGATCGTGCAGATCATCGGCCGCGCCACCCGCGATGCGCCCGGCAAGGCCCGCGCGCGCTTTACCAACCTGATCGCCGAGCCGGATGCGAGTGAGGACGCTGTTGCCGAGGCTGTCAACGACACCTTGAAGGCGATTGCGGCCAGTCTGCTGATGGAGCAGGTGCTGGCTCCACGTTTCGAGTTCAAGCCCAAGCACGAGGGCAGTGGTCCGACGCCGGGTTTCGATTACGGTGAGGGTGGCTACGACCCGAGCCGCTGCAATGTCGGCATCAACGAGCAGACCGGGAGTTACCAGATCGAGATCAAGGGCCTGGCCGAACCCGAGAGCCGTGAGGCGGCGCGTATCTGTACGGAAGACTTGAACGAAGTCATCGCGGCCTTCGTGCAGGACAAGCGCAGCATCGAGCGCGGCCTGTTCGATGAAGAGCTGGTGCCCGAGGAACTGACCCAGGTGCGCATGGGCAAGATCATCAAGGACAGGTATCCCGAGCTCGATGTCGCCGATCAGGAGGCCGTGCGCCAGCACGCCATCGCCGCCCTCAACCTCACGCAGCAGGCCAAGCGGCTGGCTACCGGTGGGGACGGCGAGGGCGATGCATCGCCCAACACCGCCTTGCTCGATGGCGTGCGGCGCTTTGCGATGGACGTGCGCGATCTGGACATCGACCTGATCGACCGCATCAATCCCTTTGGCGAAGCCTATGCCATCCTCGCCAAGGCGATGCGCGAGGACAGCTTGAAGCAGGTGGCCGCCGCCATTGCCGGCAAGCGCACCGGCTTCGCGCCGGATGAGGCGAAAGACATGGCCATGCGCGCCCTGGCGTTCAAGAAGGAGCGCGGCCGCGTGCCCAGGTTCGATTCCCAGGATGCGTGGGAGCGGCGCATGGCCGAAGGCGCGGCCGCCTTCATGCGCTTCAAGACGGATGGGCGCTATGAGTGATCTCGATCTGGATGAACTTGCCGCCGAGCTTGCCGAGTTTGCGCCGGCCGAAAAGAAGGACGGACGATCGGCCAGCGAGGAGCGCATCATCGCGGGCTTCGAGGATATCCAACGCTTCGTTGCGGCACACGGGCGCGCACCGCAGCATGGCGCCGACCGCGACATCTTCGAACGTTTGTATGCCGTGCGCCTGGAGCGCTTGCGCGCGTTGGCGGATTGCCGCGCCGTGCTGGCGCCACTGGACCATCAGGGCGTGCTTGGCGGGGCGGCGGGTGTTGCCGCTTCGGCAGAAGAAGCCATCGGCATCGACGCGCTGGCTGCCGAGCTGACGGATGTTTCCGAGGCGGATGACATCACGGTTCTACGCCATGTCCGCGCCAGTGCCGAAAAACGCGCTGCCGAGGAGATCGCGGATCGCAAGCGTTGCGTAGATTTCGATACCTTCAAACCCCTGTTCGAGCGCGTGCAAGCGCAAGTCAAAACAGGCTTGCGCCAGTCCCGGCCCATCGAGGCAGGCCGCCGCGCGATCGAGGCCGGGGATTTCTTCGTTCTCGATGGCCTCACGCTCTACGTCGCCGATGTGGGTGATGCGCTCAAAACCACCGCCGGGGAGGTGGACCGCCGCCTGCGCCTGATCTTCTCCAACGGCACCGAGAGCAATCTGCTGCTGCGCTCGTTGCAGCGCGCGTTCTACAACGACCCCGCCGCGCGGCGTCTCGCTTCACCCGAGAGCGGGCAACTGAGTTTCGGCGGCGAGCTCGATGCCGATGATGTCGAAAGCGGCACGATCTACGTCCTGAGATCCTTCTCCGAGCACGCTTACGTCGCCCAGCACCGCGAGTTGATCCACAAGATCGGCGTGACCGGCGGCAAGGTGGAAACGCGCATCGCCAACGCCGAACACGACTCAACCTACCTGCTGGCGAAGGTCGAGGTGGTGGCGACCTACACGCTCGCTGGCATCAACCGCAGCCGCATGGAGAACCTGTTCCACAGGCTGTTCGCGCCCGCGCGCTTGAACATCACCATCAACGACCGCTTCGGTCACCCGGTGCAGCCCGAGGAATGGTTCCTCGTGCCGCTGTTCGTCATCGACGAGGCCGTCACGCGCATCAGGGATGGCAGCATCACCGGCTACATCTACGATCCCGCTGCCGCGAAGCTGGTGAAGGTGAAAGACAGCCAGAATCCATGAATAGCCCTGGTCACCGGCCAGGATGAACCTCAGAAAACTCTGAACAATTGCCGTCATCCCCGCGAAACCTATCCCCGCCCCCGAGCAGGGAGCGGGGATCCAGTGACTTCAAGCCATTGAAATCAAAGACACTGGGCTCCCGCTTTCGCGGGAGTGACGAGCAAAGATCGACTTGTTCAGATGTTCCCTCAGGAGGAAGCACATGACGAAGACTCTGATTTTCAACACCCCCGGATTCCCGTTCCCCGTCATCCCCGCCGTCTCTCGTCATCCCTGCCGTCTCCCGTCATCCCTGCCGTCTCCCGTCATCCCTGCCGTCTCTCGTCATCCCTGCCGTCTCTCGTCATCCCCGCCGTCTCCCGTCATCCCCGCCGTCTCTCGTCATCCCTGCCGTCTCCCGTCATCCCCGCGAAAGCGGGGATCCAGTAAGCTGAAGGCTCTGATTTTCAACACCCCCGGATTTCCGTTCCCCGATCGAGTCGAGGACAAGCTTCACGGGAAATGGCGAGAGACGGCAGGAATGACGGGTGTCGGGCAGGCAGCAATGAACCTGAGCTACGCGTGGCTCCACGACACGGTGCGCCGACGCTTCGATTCCGACGCGGCAATGGAGGCTGCGCCGCCGCGGGCGTGGTCGCCCGTGAGCCCACCGGTCAGCGCGATCTGCAGGCCGTGCAGGATGCCTTCAATGCCCTGCAGCAAAACTCGGGTAGACCGCTGTGCCAGTTGTCGGCAATGCTGGCGCTGAGCATTCGCCCGGCAGATTCCACTGCTGCAGGCGCATCACGTTCGCAATGATCATCGGCGATGGGAGCGGGTTGGACATGGACCACGAATTCTGGCTGCAGCATTGGCGCGAGGGGCTCATCGGCTTTCATCAGTCGGCGGTGCAGCCATTGCTGGCGAAGTACTGGCCGACGCTCGGGCTGGCGGCGGGCAGTCGCGTCTTCGTGCCGCTGGCGGGCAAATCGCTCGATATGCTCTGGCTCGTCGAGCAGGGGCACCGGGTGCTGGCCATCGAGCTGTCGCCGCTTGCCGTCGAGCAGTTCCTTGCCGAGCACGAGCTGCGCCCCGAGATCCATGAGTCGCGCTACGGCAGGCACCACGTTGCCGGTCCGATCGAGATCATCTGCGGCGATGC
This sequence comes from uncultured Chromatiaceae bacterium, assembly GCA_964592735.1. Lineage (GTDB taxonomy): Bacteria > Pseudomonadota > Gammaproteobacteria > Steroidobacterales > QUBU01. Next base: position 3,310 of record CAZQGA010000207.1, read on the forward strand.
CTTCGGCCTCGATGCGAGCGTGCTCGCGGACTGTGCGGGTATCTACGATCGTGCGGCGTTGGTTGCGCTGCCGCCCGCGATGCGCAAGCGTTACGTGGGCGAACTCTACGGCGGATTGCCGGCAGGCTGCCGTGGCCTGTTGCTGACCTTCGAGTACCCGCAGGCCGAAATGCAGGGCCCGCCGTTTTCGGTGCCCGAGGCCGAGGTGCAGCGGCTCTGCACGCCGCTTGCCGAGCTCGAGCTGCTCGAGCGCCGTGACATCCTCGACGCCCAGCCTGAATTCATGGCGCGTGGCCTGAGCAGCATGGTCAACTGCACCTGGCGGCTGCAGCGGCGGAGCGCCTGAGGCCGAGGCCTCACTTCTCGACGAAGGCGCGCTCGAAGACGTAATCCCCCGGCTCGCCGACACTTGGCGAGACGGCGAAGCCGCGGGCATCGAGCAGGGCACGGATATCCTCGAGCATCGCCGTGCTGCCGCAGACCATTGCCCGGTCGGTTTCGGGATTGAGCTCCGGCAACTGCAGCTCGCGTGCCAGCTGACCCGATTCCACCAGGGTCGTCAGCCGTCCGCGGCGTTCGAAGGGCTCGCGCGTGACGGTGGGGTAGTAGATCAGCCTTTCACGCACCATTTCACCCAGGTGCTCGTGTCGGGGCAGTTCCTCGCGGATCATGTCGGCATAGGCAAGCTCGTCGACGAAGCGCACCCCGTGCATCAGGATGATCTTCTCGAAGCGATCGTAGATTTCGGGATCCTTGACGATGCTCAGGAACGGCGCCAGTCCCGTGCCCGTGGCGAACAGGTACAGGTGCTTTCCGGGCCTGAGGTCATCGACCACCAGCGTGCCCACCGGCTTGCGACTGATCAGCACCGAATTGCCCGGTTGCATGTGCTGCAGACGTGAGGTCAGCGGCCCGTTCGGCACCTTGATGCTGAGGAATTCCAGGTTGTCTTCGTGGTTTGCGCTGGCGATGCTGTAAGCACGCATCAGCGGCTTGCCGTCGACCTCGAGCCCGAGCATGACGAAGTGCCCGCTGTGGAAGCGCAGGCCGGGGTTACGCGTCGTTCTGAAGGAAAACAGCGTGTCGTTCCAGTGGTGTACGCTGAGCACATGTTCCGAATTGAAAGCCGCCATGGAGTGACCCGGGTGCATGAGTGTGTGCCTGGTTCTCTATGGTACGACCGATGCATCAATTCGGCCATCGATGTTTCGGCCTCGCGGCATTTTGTCACGGTACCGGACAAGGCAGACGGCGCAAGCGCGGTTGGCGGTGTGGTCGGCGGGCTGCAGGGCTGCGGCAGCGCCGTGCTGGCTGCCGGCTTTCCCGGGCTGGGCATCGGCTTTGCCGGTGTCGCGATCGCCCCACGGAGTCGGCGATCAGGGGCGATTGAGGCTCGATCGTCGTCCCGCGGCTGTGGCGACAGGGTGCTCCCTGTACCGCAGCCGCTGATCTGGCTTCGCAGAGCGTGGTGCCCCCACGCCAGGAG